>NZ_JBEPBF010000067.1:0-52975 GCF_040298985.1 Streptomyces sp. NPDC001093
GCGGCCCGCGCTCGCCGTGGGGGGCGCCGCCCGGGTGCACTGGGCGCTCGGCGGCCGGGACGCGGTCGTCGGCCCCGACTTCCCGTACGCGCTGCTGCCCGCCGGCGCGGCCGTCCTCGCCTTCTGCCTGATCCTCACCGTCCTCGACGGCGGCATCCGCGCCGCTGCCCTCGGCATCCCGCTGCGCCGGGCCTGGCGCGGGCTGCTGTCCCGCTGTCTCGCGCCGGTCGCGGTGCACGGACTCGCCGGGCTGATGATGGCCGTGCTGTGGCGCAGTCCGTACGGCCCGGTCGCCGCGCTGCTCGTGCTGCTGCCGATGTGCGTGTCCTGGTGGATCTTCGCCCAGTACCACCGCGAACGCGCCGCCCACCAGGCCACCATCCGCGCCCTGGTGCAGGCCGTCGACATCAAGGACGGCTACACCCGAGGCCACAGCGAACGCGTCGGCCAGGCCTCCGTGATGATCGCCCGCGAACTCGGCATGGACGACGACCGCGTCGAGGTGCTGCGCTTCGCCGGCATCCTGCACGACGTCGGCAAGCTCGGCGTCCCGACGAGGCTGCTGCGCAAGGACGGCCCGCTGACCCCCGAGGAACGCCGGATCATCGAACTGCACCCCGAGTACGGCCATGAGATGGTCCGCGGGATCTCCTTCCTCGGCGAGGCCCGCGCCGCGATCCTGCACCACCACGAACGCCTCGACGGCAGCGGCTACCCCTACGGCCTCGCCGGCACCCAGATCCCCGAGTGCGCCCGCGTCGTCGCCGTCGCCGACGCCTTCGACGCGATGACCTCCACCCGCTCCTACCGCCGGGCCCGGCCCGTCGAGGCCGCCGTCGCCGAGCTGGAGCGCTGCGCCGGCACGCAGTTCGACCCGCGCATGGTCGGCGCGCTCGGCCGGGCGCTGCGCCGCTGCGGCTGGCACCCCGCGGTCACCTCCGAGGACACCGGGACGCCGCACGGGAGCCAGGGCCGGACGCCGGTCATCGGGGCACCCCGGTGACCGTCCTGCGGATCGTCCACGGCGCCGCCGCCCTCGCCGCGGCCGGCTCCCTCGCCGTCACCCTGTGGACCGGGCTCGACGAACGGGGCGTGGCCCTCGCCTTCGGGGTGCTCATAGCCGTCGGCGAGCTGACCCGCTGGAGCGGCGCCCAGGTACGGCAGGCCGCCCCCCTCGCCACCGCCGGCTCGCTGTCGTACGCCCTGCTCGGAGCGGTGGCCGGACGGCCCACGCACCACGACGCGGCGCAGGTCGTCACCGTGGTCCTCGCCGCCGCGCTGCTCGGCGCCGTCCCGCACATCTGGCACGGACGCACCCCCACCCTCGACCATCTGGCCCGCCGGGTGCTCACCGTCGGCTTCGCCGCCGTCTGCTTCCAACCCCTCTACGGCAGGGGCGTGTTCACCTCCTGGAGCGGCCCCGAGCACGCCCTGCTCCTGGTCGCCCTGCTCTGCCTCACCGCCCTGTGCGACGCCGTCCTGGCCGCCGTCCTCGCCCACTCCCGCACCCGCTGGCCGTTCGGCCCGCGCCTGCGCGAGGAGCTGCGCGGGCTGCTCGGCATCGGCTCCGCCGTCTGCGCGACCGGCGCGGTGATGGCGCTCGGGGTCGCCGTCGCCGGGCTGTGGGCGCTGCCCGTGTTCTGCCTGCCCCTGCTGCTCACCCAGTTGTCCCTGCGCCGGTACGCGGCCGTCCGCGCCACCTACCGGCAGACCATCGCCTCCCTCGCCCGCGCCACCGAGATAGCCGGCTGCACCCCCGCCGGGCACGCCCGCCGCGTGGCCGCGCTCGGCCTCGCCGTCGGCCGGGATCTCGGTCTGACCGGGGAGGAACTGACCGTCCTGGAGTACGCGGCCCTCATGCACGACATCGGCCAGCTCAGCCTGGTCGACCCGGTCCCGGCCGGCGCCACCGCCGACCTGCCCGCCGCGGAGCAGCGGCGGATCGCCCTGCTCGGCGGGGCCGTCGTACGGCAGACCGGTGTGTCCGCGGCCGTCGCCGTGGTGGTGGAACAGCAGGCGGAACCCTGGCGCGAACAGCCCGTCGCCGCCCGGATCGTCCGGGCCGTGAACGCCTACGAGGAGAAGACCCGGGACGCCGGCCCCGAGGGGCCCCTGCGGGCGCTGGAGGAGCTGCGCCTCGGCACCGCCGGTGACTACGCTCCGGAGGTGGTGGAGTCCCTCGCCCGGGTCCTGGCCCGGCCACGGGCCTGGCGGGAGAGCGCGCCGGTGGCGGGCCACGGGAGACGCACGGCACTGTCTGACCCCGCTCCCGGCTGGGTAACCCATGGGTAATGAGCGCCTTTCCCGGCGTACGTGGTTGGATGCGAGGGAGAGGGTGTCCGGGGGCACAAGCCAGCCCACTGTGCGGAAATGGAACTGGCAGGCGGGAATCGTGAGGATCTTCGGCAAGGGACGGCACCGGCCCTCCGCCTCCTGGCGGCAGGCCACCGACCGCGCGTTCACGCTCATCGGCGACGGCCGCTACGAGGACGCGGGCGAGCTGCTGACACGGGCCGCCGATCTGGAGCCCTGGCTGTCGGAGTCCTGGTTCAACCTCGCCCTGCTGCACAAGTTCCGCCACGACTGGGAGCAGGCTCGCGCGGCCGGTCTGCGGGCGGTCGCGCTGCTGGACCGGGAGAACGGGGCGCCCGACTGGTGGAACGTCGGCATCGCCGCCACCGCCCTGCAGGACTGGTCGCTGGCCCGCCGCGCCTGGCAGGCGTACGGGCTGAAGGTGCCCGGCGGAGCCGCCGTGGCCGGGGAACCGGTCGGCATGGAGCTGGGCAGCGCGGCCGTACGGCTGTCCCCGGAGGGTGAGGCCGAGGTCGTGTGGGGCCGCAGGCTGGACCCGGCGCGGATAGAGGTGCTGTCCATCCCGCTTCCCTCGTCCGGGCGACGCTGGGGCGAGGTCGTGCTGCACGACGGGGTCCCGCACGGCGAGCGCACGACGACCACCGGCCACGCCTACCCGGTCTTCGACGAGATCGAGCTGTGGGCGCCCTCACCCGTGCCGACCTGGGTGGTGCTGCTGGAGGCGGCCACGGAGGCGGACCGGGACGCGCTGGAGCAGCTGGCCGCCGACGCGGGGTTCGCCGCGGAGGACTGGTCCTCCTCGGTGCGGCTGCTGTGCCGGATGTGCTCGGAGTCGCGGATGCCGTCGGACGAGGGCGAGGGCGACCACCTGGATCCGCACGACCACAGCGAGCCCGGTCATCCCGGGCCGCTGGGGCACCGGACGGACGGGCAGCTGTGGGTGCCGGAGCGGGAGTGCGGGGTGGCTGCGCCGGCTTCGCTGGTGCGGGGGCTGCTGGACGGGTGGGTCGCCGACAGCCCGGACTCCAGGGACTGGCGCGACCTGGAAGAGGTTTGCTGAGCCGCCGACGACCTGCCGCCTTTAGGCTGTACCCGAGACTTTTCCCAGTTTTGCAGGAAGGCGTACGTCGGTCATGGCGCAGCAGGACACCGATCAGCAGCACGCGGGCGTGCTCCCCGTCGACGAGGAGGGGTACGTCGTCGACACGGAGGACTGCGAGGAGCGCGAGAAGGCCTGGCGGGAGCGCGGGACCTCGCGGGCGATCACGGTCGTCGGCAACCCGGTGCTGCACAAGGAGTGCAAGGACGTCACCGAGTTCGGCGAGGAGCTGCAGCAGCTCGTCGCCGACATGTTCGCCAGCCAGCGCACCGCCGAGGGCGTGGGCCTGGCCGCCAACCAGATCGGTGTCGATCTGAAGGTCTTCGTCTACGACTGCCCCGACGACGAGGGCGTCCGGCACACCGGCGTGGTCTGCAACCCCAAGCTCGTCGAGCTGCCCGCGGACAGGCGCCGCCTGGACGACAGCAACGAGGGCTGCCTGTCCGTGCCGACGGCGTACGCACCGCTCGCCCGGCCCGACTACGCCGAGGTGACCGGCCAGGACGAGAAGGGCAACCCGATCAGGGTCCGCGGCACCGGCTACTTCGCACGGTGTTTGCAGCACGAGACCGACCACCTCTACGGCTACCTGTACATCGACCGGCTGTCCAAGCGGGACCGCAAGGACGCGCTGCGGCAGATGGCCGAGAACGAGCCACGCTATCCGGTGGTCGCCAACGACTAGCCGACGTCGGGCACTTGGGGCGCCCGGCCGGGATCGCTCCCGGTCGGGCGCCCTTCTCTTGCCCGGCCTCGCTCGTCCGTGCGGCGTACAACTGATCCCTTCTGTCCTCCTGGTGATCCTTAATCGGTCACGCAAGGGGGGATTCTCGGCACCTTGGGGTAGTGAGTGAAGCAAATCCGTTCCCATGACGGTCAGTTGTGGTGCTGAATGTAAGTGCGGGGATACGCAACGGCGCACGCCCGGCACGACGGGAGGGGCGTGCGCTCCTGGCGGCTGAGAGGGGTTTGTACGTGCATGCTTTCCCACACAGCACCACAGCGACGCCGATGGCGGTCGTAGTACCACCCTCGCTGGCACTCCCGGTGATCGAGTCCGCCTTTCCTCGGCAACTGCACCCGTATTGGCCGCGACTCCAGGAGAAGACACGTCTCTGGCTGCTGGAAAAACGGCTCATGCCGGCGGACAAGGTGCAGGAATATGCCGACGGACTGTGCTACACCGACCTCATGGCGGGCTACTACCTCGGCGCCGCCGACGAGGTCCTGCAGGCCATCGCCGACTACAGCGCATGGTTCTTCGTCTGGGACGACCGCCACGACCGGTACGTCGTCCACGGCCGGGCCGACGACTGGCGGCGCCTCAGGCACCGCCTGCACGCGGCCCTGGACGCACCCCGGCACCATCTGCACCACCCGGACCCGCTGGTCGCGGGGTTCGCTGACAGCGTGCTGCGGTTGTACGGCTTCCTGTCGCGCACCTGGAACCAGCGGTTCGCCCGGCACTTCCACGCGGTGGTCGAGGCCTACGACCGCGAGTTCCGCAACCGCACCGAGGGATACATCCCCGGCGTCGAGGAATACCTCGTCCTGCGCCGGCACACCTTCGCCCACTGGATATGGACGGACCTGCTGGAGCCGAGCGCCGGGTGTGAACTCCCGGATTCCGTAAGAAAAGACCCAGCTTATCGCCGGGCCGCGCTGCTCAGCCAGGAATTCGCCGCCTGGTACAACGATCTGTGCTCGCTGCCGAAGGAAATCGCGGGCGACGAGGTCCACAATCTCGGCATCAGTCTCATCACCCATGAGGGGCTGACTCTCGAGGAATCGGTGGACGAAGTCAGGCGGCGCGTCGAGGAATGCATCGATGAATTCCTCCAGGTCGAGCAGGACGCCCTGCAATTCGCCGACGACCTCGCCGACGGCACCGTCCACGGAAAGGAACTGAGCGCCGCGGTGCGCGCCTGCGTCGGCAATATGCGGAACTGGTTCAGCTCCGTCTACTGGTTCCACCACGAGTCCGGCCGGTACATGGTCGACACCTGGGACGACCGGTCCACGCCCCCGTACGTCACGAACGAAGCGGCAGGTGAGTAATGACCGTCGAGTCTGTGCACCCCCTGACCTCCGAGACCACCGAGCTGCGTGAACCCCCGCTGGCCGGAGGCGCCGTTCCGGGCCTCGGGCACGGCCTGCAACTGGTCCGCGACCCGCTCGCGTTCATGTCCCGACTCCGCGACCACGGCGACGTCGTACGCCTCAAGCTCGGCCCCAAGACGGTGTACGCCGTCACCACCCCGGAGCTCACCGGCGCGCTCGCGCTCAACCCCGACTTCAAGATCGACGGACCCCTGTGGGAGTCCCTCGAGGGGCTGCTCGGCAAGGAGGGCGTGGCCACCGCCAACGGCCCCCGGCACCGGCGTCAGCGGCGCACCATCCAGCCCGCGTTCCGGCTCGACGCGATCCCGGACTACGGGCCGATCATGGAGGAGGAGGCGCACGGGCTGACCGAGCGCTGGCGGCCCGGCGAGACCGTCGACTGCACCTCGGAGTCCTTCCGGGTGGCCGTGCGCATCGCCGCCCGCTGCCTGCTGCGCGGCGAGTACATGGACGAGCGCGCCGAGCGGCTCAGCATCGACCTCGCCACCGTCTTCCGCGGCATGTACCGGCGGATGGTCATCCCGCTGGGGCCGCTGTACCGGCTGCCCTTCCCGGCCAACCGCGAATTCAACCGGGCGCTGGCCGATTTGCATCTGCTGGTGGACGAGATCGTCGCCGAGCGGAGGGCATCTGGTCAAAAGCCGGACGATTTGCTGACGGCATTGCTGGAGGCGAAGGACGACAATGGCGACCCCATCGGGGAACAGGAGATCCACGACCAGGTCGTCGCCATACTCACCCCCGGAAGCGAAACAGTGGCTTCCACGATCATGTGGCTGCTTCAGGTCCTCGCGGAACACCCGGAACACGCCGAGAAGGTACGGACCGAGGTCGAATCCGTGACCGGTGGCCGACCGGTCGGATTCGAACACGTCCGCTCACTCACGCACACCAACAATGTCGTCGTCGAGGCCATGCGGCTCAGGCCGGCCGTATGGATATTGACGCGGCGCGCGGTGACCGACACCGCGCTCGGCGCCTATCGCATTCCCGCCGGGGCCGACATCGTCTACAGCCCCTACGCGATCCAGCGCGACGCCCGCTCCTACGACCGCCACCTCGACTTCGACCCCGACCGGTGGCTGCCGGAGCGGGCCAAGGAGGTGCCCAAGTACGCCATGAGCCCCTTCAGCGTCGGCAACCGCAAGTGCCCCAGCGACCACTTCTCCATGACCCAGCTGAGCCTGATCACCGCGGCGATCTCGGCGAAGTACCGCTTCGAGCAGGTCGCCGGGTCCGACGACACCACCCGCGTGGGTATCACGCTCCGCCCGCACAACCTGCTGCTGAGGCCGCTGCCCTGGTAGGAGCGCCGGGGCAGGACACCTGGTACCGGCGCGCGCTCAGGCGGCCTCAGGGCCCCGGAACGCGCGCCGGTAGGCGTATCCCCGAAACGGAGCGCCGGCTCAGAAGTCCTCGTCCAGGTCGACGGTGCCCTCCACCGCGACCTGGTACGCCGACGGGCGGCGCTCGAAGAAGTTCGTCAGCTCCTGGACGCCCTGCAGCTCCATGAAGGAGAACGGGTTCTCCGAGCCGTACACCGGGGCGAAGCCGAGGCGGCCGAGGCGCTGGTCGGCGACGCACTCCAGGTACTGCCGCATCGACTCGGTGTTCATGCCCGGAAGGCCCTCGCCGCACAGGTCGCGCGCGAACTGCAGCTCGGCCTCCACGGCCTCCTTCAGCATGTCGGTGACCTGCTGCCCCAGCTCGTCGTCGAACAGGTCCGGCTCCTCCTTGCGGACGGTGTCGACCACGTCGAAGGCGAAGGACATGTGCATCGTCTCGTCGCGGAACACCCAGTTGGTGCCGGTGGCGAGACCGTGCAGCAGGCCCCGGCTGCGGAACCAGTAGACGTACGCGAAGGCGCCGTAGAAGAACAGGCCCTCGATGCACGCGGCGAAGCAGATCAGGTTGAGCAGGAAGCGACGGCGGTCGGCCTTCGTCTCCAGCCGCTCCAGCTTCTCCACCTTGTTGATCCACTTGAAGCAGAACTGCGCCTTCTCGCGGATGGACGGGATGTTCTCGACGGCCGCGAAGGCCGCCGCCCGGTCGTCCGGGTCGGGCAGGTAGGTGTCCAGGAGCGTCAGGTAGAACTGGACGTGCACGGCCTCCTCGAAGAGCTGACGGCTCAGGTAGAGCCGCGCCTCGGGGGAGTTGATGTGCTTGTACAGCGTCAGCACCAGGTTGTTGGCGACGATCGAGTCACCGGTCGCGAAGAAGGCGACCAGGCGGCCGATGAGGTGCTGCTCCTCGGGCGTCAGCTTCGCGAGGTCGGCGACGTCCGAGTGGAGGTCGACCTCCTCCACGGTCCAGGTGTTCTTGATCGCGTCCCGGTAGCGCTCGTAGAAGTCCGGGTAGCGCATGGGGCGGAGGGTGAGTTCGAAGCCCGGGTCGAGCAGGTTCGTGTTACGGGTGGTGGTCGGAGCGGTCATTACTGGCAGGCCTCGCAGGACTCGGGGTTCTCAAGGGAGCAGGCGACCGCGTCGGGGTCGGCGACCTGCTGGACGGGGATGGTCTTCTGGGGCTGCGCCTGGCCCTGGGCCGCGCGGGCGATGCGGGTCGCCGGGCGGGAACGCAGGTAGTACGTCGTCTTCAGCCCCGACTTCCAGGCGTAGGCGTACATCGAGGAGAGCTTGCCGATGGTCGGCGTCTCCAGGAAGAGGTTCAGGGACTGGGCCTGGTCCAGGAACGGGGTGCGCGCCGCCGCCATGTCGATCAGGCCGCGCTGCGGGATCTCCCACGCCGTGCGGTACAGCGCCCGTACGTCGGCCGGGATCCACGCGAAGTCCTGCACCGAGCCGCCCGAGTCGCGCAGCGCCTCCCGGGTGCGCGCGTCCCACACGCCCAGCTCCTTCAGGTCCTGCACCAGATAGGAGTTGACCTGCAGGAACTCACCGGACAGCGTCTCGCGCTTGAACAGGTTCGACACCTGCGGCTCGATGCACTCGTACACGCCCGCGATGGAGGCGATGGTGGCGGTGGGCGCGATGGCCAGCAGCAGGGAGTTGCGCATGCCGACCTCGGCGACACGGCTGCGCAGGGCCGCCCAGCGCTCCGGCCAGGTCAGCTCGACGCCGTAGTGGTCGGGGTGCAGCACACCCCGGGCCGTACGGGTCTTCTCCCAGGCCGGCAGCGGGCCGTTGCGCTCGGCCAGGTCGGCGGAGGCCTCGTACGCGGCGAGCATGATCCGCTCGGCGATCCGCGTGGACAGGGCCTTGGCCTCCGGCGAGTCGAAGGGCAGGCGCAGCTTGAAGAGGACGTCCTGCAGACCCATCGCGCCGAGGCCGACGGGACGCCACTTGGCGTTCGACCGTCCCGCCTGCTCGGTCGGGTAGAAGTTGATGTCGACCACGCGGTCGAGGAAGGTGACGGCGGTGCGGACGGTGTCGTCCAGCCGCTGCCAGTCGATGTCCCCGTCGGCCACGAAGGCACCGAGGTTCACCGAACCCAGGTTGCAGACCGCCGTCTCCCCGTCGTCCGTGACCTCCAGGATCTCCGTGCAGAGGTTGGAGGAGTGGACCACGTGCCCCGGCAGGGCCGTCTGGTTGGCGGTGCGGTTGGCCGCGTCCTTGAAGGTCATCCAGCCGTTGCCGGTCTGCGCGAGCGTGCGCATCATCCGGCCGTACAGCTCACGCGCCGGCATGGTCTTCTTCGCCAGGCCCGCCTCCTCGGCCTTGCGGTAGGCGGCGTCGAACTCCTCGCCCCACAGGTCCACCAGCTCCGGCACGTCCGCCGGGGAGAACAGCGACCACTGCGCGTCGGCGTTGACCCGGCGCATGAACTCGTCCGGGACCCAGTGCGCGAGGTTCAGGTTGTGCGTGCGGCGGGCGTCCTCGCCGGTGTTGTCCCGCAGCTCCAGGAACTCCTCGATGTCGGAGTGCCAGGTCTCCAGGTAGACGGCCGCGGCGCCCTTGCGCCGGCCGCCCTGGTTCACGGCCGCCACCGAGGCGTCCAGGGTCTTCAGGAACGGCACGATGCCGTTGGAGTGCCCGTTGGTGCCGCGGATCAGCGAACCGCGGCTGCGGATACGGGAGTACGACAGACCGATGCCGCCGGCGTGCTTGGAGAGCCGGGCGACCTGGTGGTAGCGGTCGTAGATGGAGTCCAGCTCGTCCAGCGGGGAGTCGAGGAGGTAGCAGGACGACATCTGCGGGTGCCGCGTGCCGGAGTTGAAGAGCGTGGGGGAGGACGGGAGGTAGTCGAGCCGGCTCATGAGCCCGTAGAGCGCGGCCACTTCGTCCACGGAGCGGGTCGTGTCGTCCTCGGCCAGGCCGCTCGCGACCCGCAGCATGAAGTGCTGGGGCGTCTCGATGACCTTGCGGGTGATCGGGTGCCGGAGCAGATAACGGCTGTGCAGGGTGCGCAGGCCGAAGTAGCCGAAGCGGTCGTCGGCCCGGCGGTCGACCAGCGCGTCGAGCCGCTCGGCGTGCAGCCGCACGAAGTCGGCGGTGCGGTCGGCGATGAGCCCCTCGCGGTGCCCCACGGCCACGGACCCGGTGAAGGACGTCACGCCCTGCGAGGCGGCCTCGGCGCGGATGGAGAGGGTCAGCAGCCGGGCGGCCAGCCGGGAGTAGGCGGGGTCCTCGGAGATGAGCCCGGCGGCGGCCTCGGTGGCCAGCTCGCGCAACTCCGCCTCGTCGGCCCGAGCGGACCGGCCGCGCAGCGCGGCGGCGGCGACCCGGCCGGGGTCGGCGTCGGGGAGGTCGGCGGTCAGCTCGGTCAGGGTCCGCAGCAACGCGGTACCGGGACCGTCGGTCTCCAGGCCGCTGGCTGAAGCCGGATCTGCTGGCGCGATGGTCACGTGGGGCTCTCCCTCGATCGGCACGGGGGCCTTGTGGAGGGCAGGGGGCAGCCACGAGCGCGCACGGCGTCGCGTCCACCGGCCCATCCCACGAGGCCCGGACGTCTGAAGGCCACCCGGACCGGACGGCCGGGTGCGCTGCCGGCAGGTCCTCGGACTGACTCCTGTGCACGGCGTTTCTGGGAACGGACATGCACAAGTACACCGTTGCGGGACAGTTCCGGATTCACACCGGATTCCCCTGCGGCGACAGCGAGGATGAGCATACATCTAGTGGCGGGCTGTCGTGTCACCCCCAGATGTTGTGTTGTGGCGGCTTCGGAGCGTGTTCCCCGGATATAACCGGTACGGAGGGATCCAGGTATGGGTCTTTCTCGGGCGTACGGTCGTGCAGCCAGATCAGTCGCTCGATCGAGTGATCCGCTGTGAACGTGCAGGTGCGTGCCGACGCCCTTGCAGGCGGCGGCACTTGAGGCGACTCCGCGCGCCTGCAACGAGGCTGCGACCTGGTGTAGTCGCGTGGCGTTCGACAAGGATGTGAAGCGCAACTTCGAGTTGCGGCAGCGCACGTACGGCGAAGTGAAGTCCAGGTGGGGGCTGGGGGCTGGGGGCACAAGCTGCCCAACATGTGATCAAGAAGACCTGCATCAGTCACAAGATTGCGAAGCATGTGGCCCCAACGGGCCACCCACTCCAGCTGGGCCTTCGCCCAGCTCGGGCAGTTCATCGCGTACAAGGCCCGCCGGGCGGGGGTACCGGTGGTGTACGTCGACCCGGTGTACACCCCCCGCACCTGCGCAGAGTGCGGGCACATGGACAAGGCGAACCGGGTCTCCCAGGCCCGCTTCGCATGCCGGTCCTGCGGATTCGTTGATCACGCGGACCGGAACGGCTCCCGCAACATCCGCGCTCGCGCGCGGGAGTTGTGGCGATGCGGGGCCCAGTCAACGGCCCCCGCCCCACCCCCGGAGCAGCGGGGTGAGGCAGGACGCAGACGCAGCGCCACCGCCAGTGACGCCCGTTGTGCAAGCCCGTCGCCTCAACGAGGGGTGGTTGACAGCGTCAACTCGTAGGTGAGCAGGGTGATGTCGAGCTGCTCCGGCAGCGGATTCCAGTCCCGCTCGGGTGTGCGAACGAAACCCAGCCGTTCGTAGATGCGGTGGGCGGCGTGCATGGTGTGCTGGGTGGACAGGACGATCCGCACACAGCTCTCGATGGTCCGCGCCCTGTCGACGCAGGCCCGCACGAGGGCCTCGCCGACGCCCCGGCCACGCGCTGTCCGGGCGACGGCCAGCATCCGTATCTCGGCCTCCCCGGGGCGCGCGATGTCGGCCATGGGACCGCCGGACGGCACGAAGGTCACCCCGCCGAGCACTCTGCCGTCCTCCACGGCGACGAGCACGTCCGCGTCGGCGGCGCGCTTCGCCACGTCCCTCAGCTCGCCGAGGTACGAGTCGCCCTCTCCGAAGTCCAGGAGGCCGTCCTGAAGATAGGCCTGGGCGGTGATCTCGCCGAGGCTTTCGTAGTCGCCCGGCGTCGCCTGCCGGATCACGAAGTCCATGGCACCGAGTGTGCCGTAGGGGTACGACAACGGGCCGCCGGATTCTCCTCCGGCGGCCCGTCGTACGACAGTCGTTCAGTGACCGGCGCCCGCCGTCGCCGGCGGCAGTTCCACCTGTACCCCCGGCTCGCCCGCGTCCGCCGTGTAGTCCTCCGGCTCGGTCTCGTCGACGCCCTCGGGGGCCTTCGCGGCCTTGAGGACGAAGGTGAGGAGCACGGTGACCACGACGTTGAGGACGAACGCGGTGAGGCCGATGTAGCCGATCTCGCCGATGCCGGGGATCTCTTTGGCCGAGCCGCCGAAGTGCTTCTGGGTCGGGGAGGCGACACCGTACGCGGCGACCGTGCCGTACGCCATGCCGACCGCCCAGCCGGCGAGCAGGGCCCAGCGGTGGAACCAGCGGGTGAACAGGCCGCCGACCAGGGCCGGGAACGTCTGCAGGATCCAGATGCCGCCCAGCAGCTGGAAGTTGATGGCGACCGTCTTGTCCATGGTGAGGACGAAGACCAGCGCGCCGACCTTCACCAGCAGCGAGACGATCTTGGAGACCTGGGCCTCCTGCTTCGGCGTCGCGTCCGGCTTGATGAAGTCCCGGTAGATGTTGCGGGTGAAGAGGTTCGCCGCCGCGATGGACATGATCGCCGCCGGGACCAGCGCGCCGATGCCGATCGCCGCGAAGGCCACGCCCGCGAACCAGTCCGGGAACATGTTCTCGAACAGCTGCGGGATGGCCAGCTGGCCGTTGGTGACCTTGACCCCGGCCGCGATCGCCATGAAGCCCAGCAGCGCCAGCAGGCCGAGCATCAGGGAGTACAGCGGCAGGATCGTGGTGTTGCGGCGGATCACGTCACGGCTCTTGGAGGACAGGGTCGCGGTGATCGAGTGCGGGTACATGAACAGGGCGAGGGCGGAGCCCAGGGCCAGGGTGGCGTACGTCCACTGGCCGGTCTGCGGGGGCACGAGCGCGCCGCGCGGCTTGCCCGTCGCCGGGTTGACCTGGCTGAACGCGTGGCCCGCCTTGGCGAAGATGTCGTCGAAGCCGCCCAGCTTGATGGGGATGTAGATGATCGCCACCGCGATGACGATGTAGATCAGCGCGTCCTTGACGAAGGCGATCAGGGCGGGGGCGCGCAGGCCGGAGGAGTAGGTGTACGCCGCCAGCACGCCGAAGGCGATCAGCAGGGGCAGGTCCCGCACGAACCAGTTGGTGCTGCTGTCCCCGCCGACGCCCATCACGTCCAGCACCGCCTGGATGCCGACGAGCTGGAGCGCGATGTACGGCATCGTCGCGAGGATGCCGGTCAGCGCGACCGCCAGCGACAGGCCCCTGGAGCCGAAGCGGCCCCGGACGAAGTCGGACGTGGTCACATAGCCGTGGCGGTGGCTGACCGACCACAGGCGGGGCAGGAACGTGAAGATCAGCGGGTAGACCAGGATCGTGTACGGCACCGCGAAGAAGCCGGCCGCGCCCGCCGCGTAGATCGCCGCCGGCACGGCGACGAAGGTGTACGCCGTGTACAGGTCGCCGCCGAGCAGGAACCACGTGATCCAGGTGCCGAACGACCGTCCGCCCAGGCCCCATTCGTCCAGGGAGTGCTCGTTCTCGGCCCTGCGCCAGCGTGCGGCGAGGAAGCCGATGACCGTGACGGCCAGGAAGAAGAAGATGAAGACGCCGAGCGCGACGCCGTTGACGCCGTTCTTCACTTCGCGTCACCACCCTTCTCGGCAGCGGGGGAAGCGGAGGAAGCATGGGCGGCGCGGTCGCGCTGGTCGCGCTGCCACAGCTTGTACGCGGTCATCGTGAGTGCGGTGGAGATCAGCACCCAGAGCATCTGGTACCAGTAGAAGAACGGGATCCCGATGAGGGCGGGGTCCGTCTTGGCGTAGGAGCCGACCCAGAGCGTCGCCACGAAGGGCGCGACGAGACACAGGCCGATGATCACGCGGACCGGTGTCACCACCGGTGGTTTCACTTCAGGCGTTTCGGACATGCCACGGGCTCCGTCCCCTCGCTGATCACCTGTGTAATGCGCAGGCAATGTAGGTGACGGTGTCCTGGAAGCGGAAGACCTCGTCCGGATCTCGGTATATCGATTCAGCGACGTTCGGTGGGTCCTACTCGGCGGGCCGCTTCAGCCTCGCGACGAACTTGTAGCGGTCGCCCCGGTACACCGACCGCACCCACTCCACCGGCTTGCCCTCGCGGTCCAGGGAGTGGCGGGAGAGCATCAGCATCGGCAGGCCCACGTCGGTGCCGAGCAGGCCCGCCTCGCGCGGGGTGGCCAGCGAGGTCTCGATGGTCTCCTCGGCCTCGGCGAGGTGGACGTCGTAGACCTCGGCGAGGGCGGTGTAGAGGGACGTGTACTTCACCAGGGAGCGGCGCAGGGCCGGGAAGCGCTTGGCGCTGAGGTGGGTGGTCTCGATGGCCATCGGCTCGCCGTTGGCCATGCGCAGCCGCTCGATGCGCAGCACCCGTCCGCCGGCGGCGATGTCGAGCAGTCCCGCGAGCCGGTCGTCGGCGGTGATGTAGCCGACGTCCAGCAGCTGCGAGGTCGGCTCCAGGCCCTGGGCGCGCATGTCCTCGGTGTAGGAGGTGAGCTGGAGCGCCTGGGAGACCTTGGGCTTGGCGACGAAGGTGCCCTTGCCCTGGATGCGCTCCAGGCGGCCCTCGACCACCAGTTCCTGCAGGGCCTGGCGGACGGTGGTGCGGGAGGTGTCGAACTCGGCCGCCAGGGTGCGCTCGGGCGGGACGGGCGTGCCCGGCGCCTGGGTCTCCGTCATGTCGAGCAGGTGCTTCTTCAGGCGGTAGTACTTGGGCACGCGCGCCGTACGGACGGTCGTACCGGCCTCGTTCTCCGCACTGCTGACGTCGGTGGTCATGCTCTGCCTTCCCGGCTCCCGGTGCCGAAAGCGACCGACTGACATCGGCCACGGCTCACATCGTGGCACGGGTTCTTCTGTCAGGACTCCACCCGCACGCTCCGTGATCCCCTCTATATATCGTTGCAACCGAAGTTGGTCTAGTCCATCAGCCCGGAGGTCCCGGTCTAGATCCCCTGCCAGTCCGGCTTGGCCGCGAACGTGTGCCGGAAGTAGTCGGCCAGCTTCAGTTTGGACGCGGCCGCCTCGTCGACGACCACCGTGGCGTGCGGGTGCAGCTGGAGCGCGGAGGCCGGGCAGACGGCCGCGACCGGGCCCTCGACGGTCGCGGCGACCGCGTCCGCCTTGCCCTCGCCGGTCGCCAGCAGCACCAGGTGACGGGCCTCCAGGATGGTGCCGATGCCCTGGGTGATGACGTGGTGCGGCACCTGCTCGATGTCTCCGTCGAAGAAGCGGGCGTTGTCGACGCGGGTCTGCTCGGTCAGCGTCTTGATCCGGGTGCGCGAGGCGAGGGACGAGCACGGCTCGTTGAACCCGATGTGCCCGTCGGTGCCGATGCCCAGCAGCTGCAGGTCCACCCCGCCGGCCGCGGCGAGCGCGCGGTCGTACGCCTCGCAGGCCGCCTGGATGTCCTCGGCGGTGCCGTCGGGTCCGAGGAACGCGTCCATGCCGACGCCGAGCGGCTCCAGGACCTCCCGGCGCAGCACCGAGCGGTAGGACTCGGGGTGGTCGGCGGGCAGTCCCACGTACTCGTCGAGCTGGGCTATGCGCGCCCGCGAGGTGTCCACGGCGCCGGAGCGCCACTTCGCGGTCAGTGCCTGGTAGACGGGCAGCGGGGTGGAGCCGGTGGCCACGCCGAGCAGGGCGTCGGGCTTGCGTCGCAGCAGCTGTGCCATGGCCTCGGCGATCAGTTCGCCGCCCGCCGCGGCGTCCGGAACGATGACAACTTCCACGCTGGGCCTGCCGTTCTGAAGGGGCTCTGGACGTCTGGGTGGTTTAGACCAATCTAACAGAACCGGGTCCCCCGGAGTGAGCCTCTGTATTTTTCTAAGGGCCGTTATAAAATGCCCCCCATGGTGAGCGGTCAGGACACGGGAACGCGGGCCGGGGCCTCCAGAACGCGCGGCCGTCCGCGCTCCTTCGATCGTGCCACCGCCCTGGAGAAGGCGCTCATGGCCTTCTGGGAGCACGGCTACGAGGCCACCTCGGTCGCCGACCTCACCCGGATCATGGGCATCGGCGCCCCGAGCCTGTACGCGGCCTTCGGTGACAAGCGGACGCTGTTCGAAGAGGTCGTGCGGCTCTACACCGACACGTACGGCGCCTTCCGCGAGCGCGCCCTCGCCGAGGAGCCCACCGCCCGCGCCGCCGTCGCGCGCATGCTGCGCGAGGCCGCCGCCGAGTACACCGACCCCGCGCACCCGTACGGCTGCCTGGTCGTACACGCCGCCACCAACTGCGCCAGCCGCGAGGTGGAGCGGCTGCTCAGCGAGCGGCGCACCGCGGACATCGCCGCCTTCGAGTCCCGGATCCGGACGGACGTCACGGCGGGCCGGCTTCCGGCCGGCACCGACGCCGCCGCCCTCGCCCGGCACACCGGTGCCATGATCCAGGGCATGTCCCAGCAGGCCCGCGACGGGGCGAGCCGCGAAGAACTGGAGGCACTCGCGGAAATTGCCCTGTCCATCTGGCCCCAAGGGTGACCCGCGCGGGCTAGGCTTCGTGGCATCGGGTGCCATCGGTCCTGTGCGCCGGTCTTCGTGCAGACCGACAAGACCATGGACACAGCGTTGTGGTCTAGTCCACAATCACACTGGGCAACCAGACCGTGGGCTTCCAAGTGAACAAGCCTCCGTCTTCCCCGCACAGGAAGGCGGATCGAGGAACCGGGGCTCTCTGCCCTGACTGCACCGGCTCCTCGACCTTCGGCCGACCGGGACCGCACACCCCACGGCCGATGATGCTCCGGGCTGCGGTGCCGGGAGGGTTGAGGGTCCCTTCCAGGCGCCGCGGCCCGCGGGTGTTTCCCGGGGCCGGTCACGGGTGTTTTCCGGCCATCCGAGGCTCGCGGGTACGCTCACAACGTGCCCTCCATGAACGAACTGGTCCACCAGCACACCGCCCTCGACGACTCCGACCTCGAGTGGCTCCACCTGCTGGTCTCGGAGTGGCAGCTGCTCTCCGACCTCTCCTTCGCCGACCTGGTCCTGTGGGTCCCCACCCGGGACGGCACCCGGTACGTCTCGGTCGCCCAGATGCGCCCCAACACCGGCCCCACCTCCTACCAGGACGACATGGTCGGCCACCTGGTCCCGCGCGGCCGGCGGCCCATGCTGGACGCGGCGCTGGACGAGGGACGGATCGTGCGCGAGGGCGACCCGGAGTGGCGCGAAGAGGTCCCCGTACGGGTCGAGTCCATCCCCGTACGGCGCGAGGGCCGCGTGCTCGGTGTGATCGCCCGCAACACCAATCTGCTGACCGTCCGCACCCCGAGCCGTCTGGAGCTGACCTACCTCCAGAGCGCCTCGGACCTCGCGCAGATGATCGCCGCAGGATCGTTCCCCTTCCCCGACCAGCAGGTCGACATGGACGCCTCGCCGCGCGTCGGCGACGGCCTGATCCGGCTGGACGCCGACGGCCTCGTCCAGTACGCCTCCCCGAACGCGCTGTCCGCCTACCATCGCCTGGGTCTCGCCGCCGACCTGGTGGGCCACCACCTCGGGCAGACCACCGCCGAACTCGCCCCGACCCGGGGACCGGTGGACGAGGCCCTCGTCAAGCTCGCGAGCGGCTGGGCGCCGCGCGAGTTCGAGATCGAGGCCAACGACGGCGTCATCCAGTTCCGGGCGATCCCGCTCAAGCCCAAGGGCACCCGGATCGGTTCGCTGGTGCTGTGCCGGGACGTCACCGAACTGCGGCGCCGCGAGCGGGAGTTGATCACCAAGGACGCGACCATCCGGGAGATCCACCACCGGGTGAAGAACAACCTCCAGACCGTCGCCGCGCTGCTGCGGCTGCAGGCCCGGCGCATCGAGTCCGAGCGCGGCCGGGAGGCCCTGGAGGAGGCCGTCCGGCGGGTCGGCTCGATCGCGATCGTGCATGAGACGCTGTCTCAGAACCTGGATGAGCGCGTGGAGTTCGACGACATCGCCGACCGCGTGCTGGCGATGGTCGCCGAGATCTCGCCGGGCAAGGTGACCGGTCGGCGCAGCGGGCGGTTCGGGATCCTCGACGCCGAGGTGGCCACCCCGCTGTCGATGGTCCTGACCGAGATCCTGCAGAACGCTCTGGAGCACGGCTTCCGCGAGGGCGACACCGGCACGGTCGAGGTCTCGGCGGTCCGTGGCGGTACGACGAAGGAGGCCCGCCTCCTCGTCACGGTCCAGGACGACGGCGTCGGCCTGCCCGAGGGCTTCGACCCGCACCGCTCCGGCAACCTGGGGCTGCAGATCGTACGCACCCTGGTGGAGGGGGAGTTGGGCGGCTCCTTCGACATGGTCCCGGCGCCGGGGCGGGGGACCAGGGTGATCCTCGACATTCCGGTGCGGGCGCAGAAGTGAACAACTCCGTGCGCCGTCAAGGAGCTTGAGGACAGCAAAAAGCCCCGGACCGTCGTTGGTCCGAGGCTCGTGCTCGTTGCTGCTCTGCTAAAACGCTAGCGGCATCGGGGGATACTGCGCGCTGCGGCTCGGGGGCGGGAGATGCGTGCGTGCTGCACGCGCCGCCAAGCTCAGGCTGTCAGCAGGGGTGGGTATGTCAGGCGGAGGCCTGACGGGCCCGGTTGCGGGCGGCGCGGCGCTTCATGGCGCGGCGCTCGTCCTCGCTGAGACCACCCCAGACGCCGGAGTCCTGACCGGACTCGAGCGCCCACTGCAGACACTGCTCGATCACCGGGCAGCGACGGCAGACGGCCTTGGCTTCCTCGATCTGCAGCAGCGCAGGACCGGTGTTGCCGATGGGGAAGAAGAGCTCGGGGTCTTCCTCGCGGCAAACGGCGTTGTGACGCCAGTCCATGGCTGCTACCTCTCCTAGGTTCTCTGAACGTATATGACGTGCAGGTTGCTTGTGAATGTGAACGCTTTCACGAATCCCTCAACAAGTGAAGGGCCGACCGCCGAGTCTTCCCCGGCGTGGTCCTTGGTTTGAAGAGGGGTTCCGGTGATCAGTGGAGGCCGGTGTTGCGGGCCGTCCCGATCGCCACGTAGAGACTCGCAAACCTCGGCGACGGATACAACCCCTTCCGGAAAGTTTTTTTTGATTCCTCGGTGTCGACTAGGTCACAGCCGTACTTCCATGGGGTGGATCCTGGCCTAAACGTTCGAGTGAAAGGACTTTTGCCCGTTCCGCTCACACAATCACACGCAGTGCACGGCGTACACCTGTGAACGTCACGCTCGTACGCAGTCCCAGGTGGTCACCGTCCATCTGTAGGGGCAGAGGAACCTTCGAATGCAAGGTGAACTGATCCAGATCATGCAGCGAGACGACATGTCGACCATGGGGTCCGCGCTCGGGGGACGAAGTGAGCAACTGGGTGCCATACCGGGCAACCGCGGCCGCCGACAGGCGGCTGAGACCGAGTACGTCGACGCCGGTATCGAACGAGGCCTTAGGTGATGTGTACATGGGGCGATTGCCGAGATACGTCCAAGGGGACGTGTTCGAGATTATGGCGACCACAAGATCGGCAATCGGGTCCTCGCCGGGTTGCTCCAGCGTGATCGAGCCGTGCCGCCGGTTCGGCTCACCGAGGAACTGCCGGATCACCTGACGTACGTACAACGCGTGCGTCGACTTCTTGCCGCGCTCACGCTGCTGCTCCACCCGGCCGACGACACCCGCGTCGAATCCCAGTCCCGCGTTGAAGGTGAACCAGCGGTCCGGGACCGCCTCGTCCTCGGTGCCGGGCGTGCCCGAGGTCAGTCCGAGCCCGACCACCCGCTCCCGGCCCTCCCGCAGCGCGTCCAGCAGGGCGCCGGTGGCCTCGACCGGGTCGTTGGGCAGGCCCAGGGCGCGGGCGAAGACGTTCGTGGAGCCGCCGGGTACGACGGCGAGACCGGGCAGGCGGTCCAGGTCGGGGCCGGCGTGCAGCAGGCCGTTGACGACCTCGTTGACCGTGCCGTCGCCGCCGAGGGCCACCACGAGATCGATGTCGTCGCTGTCCGCCGCCTGCCGGCCGAGGTCGCGCGCGTGCCCTCGGTACTCGGTGGTGACCGCCTCCAGCTTCACCTCGCTCGCCAGCGCGTGGATCAGCACATCACGCCTGCGCGCACTTGTGGTGGTTGCCGCCGGGTTGACCACGAGAAGTGCACGCATGGTCAGCAGCGTACCTACTGGGGGGTACCGGGCCCACAGCGAGGTAGGGATCGGGTAAGAGGGGCGGGCGTGAGCCTGGACACGCCGCTGGTCTGCGGGCCGCCCCGTCGGGGCGCTGACTCGCCCCGCTACCCTGCTGGGGTGAGCAGTGAGCAGAAACCCGCCCAGGAACCTCGTCCCCGCCGGCTGACCTACGCCGCCGCGCTGGCCGGGCTGGAGGGCGCCGCCCTCGGGGTCGGCGGGCTGTGGGTGCTCGTCCTCGCGTTCACCGGCTCCCCGGACGACCGGCAGCAGGCCGTGACCCTCGGTGGGACCCTCGTCGTGCTCGCGCTGCTGCCGCTGCTCGCCGCGCGCGGACTGCTGCTGCGGCGCAGCTGGAGCCGTGGCCCCGCGGTGATCACCCAGGTCATGGCGCTGCCGATCGCCTACAACCTGCTCAAGGCCGACAGCATGGCCATCCCGGCCGGCATCGCCCTCGCGGTGGTCGCCGTGGCGGCGCTGGTCCTCCTCGTCAACGGCGAGACGACCCGGGCCCTCGGCATCAAGGGACCGGGCCGCGCGGAGTAGGACTCCTCACTCCTCCACGAGCAGCTTCTCCCGCAGCTGGGCCAGCGTGCGGGCCAGCAGCCGGGAGACGTGCATCTGGGAGATGCCGACCTCCTGCGCGATCTGCGACTGGGTCATGTTCCCGAAGAAGCGCAGCAGCAGGATCCGCTTCTCGCGCGGCGGCAGATCCTCCAGCAGCGGCTTGAGGGACTCCCGGTACTCCACTCCCTCCAGCGCCTCGTCCTCCGCGCCGAGGGTGTCGGCGACCGCCGGGGACTCGTCGTCGGTGTCGGGGACGTCCAGGGACAGCGTGGAGTACGCGTTGGCGGACTCCAGGCCCTCCAGGACCTCCTCCTCGGAGATCGCGAGCTTCTCGGCCAGCTCGTGGACCGTGGGGGAGCGGCCGTGCAGCTGGGACAGCTCGGCCGTCGCCGTGGTCAGCGCGAGCCGCAGCTCCTGCAGCCGGCGCGGTACGCGGACCGCCCAGCCCTTGTCGCGGAAGTGCCGCTTGATCTCGCCGACCACCGTCGGGGTGGCGTACGTGGAGAACTCCACGCCGCGCTCCGGGTCGAACCGGTCGACGGACTTGATCAGCCCGATCGTGGCCACCTGGGTGAGATCGTCCAGCGGCTCGCCGCGGTTGCGGAACCGGCGCGCCAGGTGCTCCACGAGCGGCAGATGCATACGGACCAGCTGATTGCGCAGCTCCGCGTACTCCGGGCTGCCCTCTTTCAGGGCGCGCAGCTCCACGAACTTCGCCCGTGCACCGCTGCGGTCCGCCGGGTCGTGCTGTACGGCCTGCACGGGTTGTACGGCCTGTACGGCCTGCGTGCCCGGCGCGTCGTCCTCGGCGTACCGCTCGTGCTCGCTCATCGTCCCGCCCGTAGCCCTTCCCCGAGCCCTGGCCCCCGCGCGGCGCTCCGCCGTGGGCGCCTCGCCACCGGCTCCCGCGGAGTCCTCCTGCGGGTGTGGTCTGGCCTGCTCGGGGATGCCGTCGATGCCGTCCGCCATGCGCCGGGAACCGTCCCGGGGAGCCTCCCCGGACAGGTCGCCCGTGCTCGGCCAGGGGGCACCCCCGTCCCCGGCCGGCAGCTCCCGTGTGCCGCGCTCTTCGTCCCGCACCGGACCGTCCCCGTTCCTCACGCCGGGCCGGGGCCCGCGCCGCGCTGTTTGTAGAGGCTGATCGACACGGTCTTGTCCTCGTCCACGGCGGACGAGACCTTGCCCGCGAGGGCCGAGAGCACGGTCCAGGCGAAGGTGTCCCGCGAGGGGGCGTGGCCGTCCGTGGTCGGCGCGGAGACCGTGACCTCCAGCGAGTCGTCGACGAGCCGGAAGACACAGCTGAGCACCGAGCCGGGCACGGCCTGCTGGAGCAGGATCGCGCAGGCCTCGTCCACGGCGATGCGCAGGTCCTCGATCTCGTCCAGGGTGAAGTCCAAGCGGGCCGCGAGTCCGGCCGTGGCCGTCCGCAGCACCGACAGGTAGGCACCCGCGGCCGGCAGCCGGACTTCCACGAAGTCCTGGTTCGCCGCGGGCTCGCCTGCGATCTGGGACACCCTCACCTCCATGGTGGTACAAGCTTTACGGGGCCGAGGGTCGCCCCCCGGGGTAACGCGGACGCGGTTCCGCGGTGACGCTATCGCGCTCCGAACGTTCCTGTCCCGGGACCCCAACCCCCCTGGCGTCACTCACAGTAAAGCTGTGCATACGCTCCGTGTCTAGAGGGTTTGCGGGCCCAAATGGGAAGAGCGCGCGCCGGGTTGACGTACCCAGACGTCACACGCTCGAACCGTCGTGCGGCCACCGCCCCATGCAGTGTCACACGACAACCCGGTCGGGCGGGAATGCGATCACACGGAAAGCCGCTCGGAAGAGGGTCGGAAAGGGCCGGACAGGGTCAGACGAGTACGTGGTCCACGAAGCACCACCGCCAGTCCTCGCCGGGCTCGAAGGTCCGCATCACCGGGTGACCGGACATCTCGTGGTGCTGCGTCGCGTGCCTGCCGGGCGAGGAGTCGCAGCAGCCGACATGGCCGCAGCTGAGGCACAGCCGCAGTTGCACCGGGTGCGTGCCGTTGCGCAGGCACTCGGGGCAGGTCGGATCGAGCGGCTCCGGTTCCGGGTGCGGCAGCGCGTCGGCGTGCGTGCACTGTTTCATGATTGCCAGATTACGACGGTCGTGCGGGTGGCCGCGCGGAAAACGAGGGTGGGCGAGGATCATGGATGTGATGCCGCTGCTGTTGCTGGTGGCGGGCAGTGCGGGGATCGCGGGGGCCGCCCGGCGCACTCCGGTGCCGGCGCCGCTGCTGCTGGTCGCCGTGGGCCTCGCGGTCTCGTACGTCCCGGGCGTCCCGCACTACACCCTGGACCCGGAGATCGTCCTGCCCCTGGTGCTGCCCCCGCTCCTGTACAAGGAGGGCACCGAGAGCTCGTACCTCGATCTGCGCGCCCAGATGCGGCCCGTGGGGCTGCTGTCGATCGGATACGTGCTCTTCGCGACCTTCGCCGTCGGCTGGGTCGCCTACCTCGTCGTACCGGGGCTGCCGCTGACCGCCGCGCTGGTGCTGGGCGCGGTCGTCGCGCCGACGGACGCGGTCGCGGCCGCGGCGATCGCGCGCCGGGTCGGCCTGCCCTCCAGGATCACCACCATCCTCCAGGGCGAGTCCCTGCTCAACGACGCCACCGCGATCACCGCCTACAAGGTGGCCCTCGCCGCGGCCGTCGGCGCGGGCGCGACCTGGGCGGGCGGGTTCGGCGAGTTCCTGCGGGCCGCCGTCGGCGGGGTCGTCGTCGGACTGGTGCTCATGGTGCCGATCCACTGGCTGCGCACACACCTGAAGGAGGCCCTCCTCCAGAACACCCTCTCCCTGCTGATCCCGTTCGTCGCCTACGGCGTCGCCGAGCAGTTCCACGGCTCCGGCGTCCTGGCGGTCGTCGTCGTCGCGGTCTATCTCGGGCACCACGCGTGGGAGGTCGACTTCGCCACCCGGCTCCAGGAGGACGCGGTCTGGCGGATGGTCGCCTTCCTGCTGGAATCGGCGGTGTTCGCGCTGATCGGCCTGCAACTGCCCACCGTCCTCCAGGGCTTGGCCGCGTACCACGGGGCCGACGCGGTCTGGTACGCGATCGCGGTCTTCCTCGTGGTCGTCGCGGCCCGCTTCGTCTGGGTGTACCCGGCCGCCTTCGTGCCCCGCCTGCTCTTCCGGCACATCCGGGAGCGCGAGGAGAACCCGACCTGGCGGGCGCCGATCGTGACGTCGTGGGCCGCCATGCGCGGGGTGGTGTCCCTGGCCATCGCCTTCTCGATCCCGCTCACGGTGCACGGCGGCGCCCCCTTCCCGCAGCGGAACCTGATCCTCTTCCTGACCTTCACCACGGTCATCGGCACCCTCGTGGTGCAGGGCCTGACCCTCGCGCCGCTGATCCGCCTGATGAGGTTCCCCGGCCGCGACCCGCAGGCCGAGACCCTCGCCGAGGCCAACGCCCAGGCCCAGGCCTCCCGCGCCGCCGAGAGCCGCCTCGACGACCTCCTCGCCGACGACCGCAACGCCCTGCCCCCACCGCTCGCCGACCGCCTGCGCACGGTCCTGGAACGCCGCCGCAACGCCGTCTGGGAGCGCCTCGGCCAGACCAACCCCGTCACCGGCGAATCCGTGGACGACACCTACCGCCGCCTGTCCCGCGAGATGATCAGCACCGAACGCGAGGTCTTCGTCAGGCTCCGCGACCACCGCTACATCGACGACGAGATGCTGCGCGTGCTGCTCAGACGCCTGGACCTGGAGGAGGCGGCGGCCTACCGTGAGGCGAGCTAGCCCTACGGGAAGGGCCGCCCGGTGACGACGGCCGCGATCGCCGTGCCGCGCGTGAAGGCGCCCTCGGCCGCGAGGGCGACAAGTCCGTAGAGCATCTTGGCGACATAGAGACACTCGACGGGCAGCCCGTGGCGGTCCTCGAAGTCCGCGGCGAATGCCCGCAGTTCGGGTGTCGTACGGGCGTAACCGCCGAAGTGGAACCGCTCGTCGAGGGACCAGGAACCGGTACGGCCGCCGAAAGCACGTTCCTGCAGCGCCTGTACGTCGCCTCCCAGGAAGCCGCCCCTGAGGACCGGCACGCCGAGTGCCCGCTGCCCCGGGGCCAGACCCGCGGCCAGCCCGGCGAGCGTGCCGCCGGTGCCGCAGGCGACGGCGACGACGTCGGCGTGTCCGCGCAGCTCCTCGCCGAGGGCCCGGCAGCCGCGTACGGCCGCGCTGTTGCTGCCGCCCTCGGGCACGACGTACGCCTCCCCGGCGCCGGCCGCGCGCAGGATGGCGCCCAGTGTCTCCGGCTCGTTCTTCTGCCGGTACGTCGATCTGTCGACGAAATGCAGCCGCATGCCGTCCGCCGCGCACCGGGCCAGGGAGGGGTTGAGCGGGCGGTCGGCCAGCTCCGCGCCGCGGACCACGCCGGTGGTCGGCAGGCCGAGCAGGCGGCCCGCGGCGGCGGTGGCGCGCAGGTGGTTGGAGTAGGCCCCGCCGAAGGTCACCAGCGGCCGGCCCTGCGCCGCCTCGATGTTCGGCGCCAGCTTGCGCCACTTGTTGCCGACGAGGTCGGGGTGGATCAGGTCGTCGCGCTTGAGCAGCAGCCGGAGTCCGTGCCTCTCGAACCGCTCGTCCCCGACCTCCTGGAGCGGGGAGGGAAGTCGGGGGGCGAGGACGGTCCGGCTGGTCACCGCTTCATTGTCGCAGCGATGAGATCCCTCTTCGTGCCCAGTAATCCGATGATCCATTCCCGCTCTTTCGGGTAATGGCGCGACCACGCACCGTGATGGAAGGCTCGGTGCCGAGACCGGTGCCATCTGCGATTCGGCACCGGGTATACCTGGGAGGCAATTCTCTATGTCGGTAGGCGAAGAGGTCCGCACGGAACAGGGCAAGCCGCAGCAGTCCCTCGGGACCGCGGCCGCGCGGAACCTGGCCACCACCACCAAGTCCGTTCCTCAGATGCAGGAGATCAGCTCCCGCTGGCTGCTGCGCACACTCCCGTGGGTCGACGTACAGGGCGGTACATACCGTGTGAACAGGCGGCTGTCGTACTCCGTCGGAGACGGCCGCATCACCTTCGTGAAGACCGGGGACCAGGTCGAGGTCATCCCGGCCGAACTCGGCGAGCTGCCGGCCCTGCGCAGTTACGAGGACGAGGAGGTGCTGACGGAGCTCGCCCGGCGCTGCCGCCAGCGCGACTTCGCGCCCGGTGAGGTGATCGCCGACTTCGGCAACCAGATGGGCGAGGTCTACCTGCTGGCGCACGGCAGGGTCGAGAAGATCGGCACCGGCCCCTACGGCGACGACGCCGTCCTCGGAGTCCTCGCCGACGGCGCCTACTTCGGCGACCAGGCGCTGCTGGACCCGGACGCCATCTGGGACCACACCGTCCGTGCCGACACGGCGACCACCGTGCTGATCCTCAGCCGCCAGGACTTCCAGCAGGTCGCCGAGCGCTCGGACAGCCTGCGCGACCACCTCGAGCAGCTGCGCTCGCTGCCGGAGCAGCGGACCAACAAGTACGGCGAGAAGGAGGTCGAGCTGGCGGCCGGCCACTCCGGCGAGCCCGACATCCCGCACACCTTCGTGGACTACGAGGCGCGGCCCCGCGAGTACGAGCTGAGCATCGCCCAGACCGTGCTGCGCATCCACACGCGCGTGGCCGACCTCTACAACCAGCCGATGAACCAGACCGAGCAGCAGCTGCGGCTCACGGTCGAGGCGCTCAAGGAGCGCCAGGAGCACGAGCTGATCAACAACCGCGACTTCGGCCTGCTCCACAACTGCGAGTACGACCAGCGGATCCAGCCGCACGACGGTGTGCCCAGCCCGGACGACATGGACGAGCTGCTCAGCCGCCGGCGCAGCACCAAGCTGTTCCTGGCCCACCCGCGCGCGATCGCCGCGTTCGGGCGCGAGCTGAACAAGCGCGGACTGGTTCCGGAGACCGTCGAGATCGGCGGCAACCGCATCCCGACCTGGCGCGGAGTCCCGGTCTACCCGTGCAACAAGATCCCGGTCACCCCGGAGCGCACGACGTCGATCATCGCGATGCGTACCGGTGAGCAGGACCAGGGTGTCGTCGGCCTGCGGCAGTCGGGCATCCCGGACGAGATCGAGCCGAGCCTGTCCGTGCGGTTCATGGGCATCAACGAACAGGCGATCATCAAGTACCTGGTGACGGCCTACTACTCGGCCGCCGTTCTGGTGCCCGACGCGCTCGGCGTGCTGGAGAACGTCGAGATCGGCCGGTGGAGGTGACGTTTCCGCACTTCGCGGCCGTGTCCCCGCCCGCCGGGGAGGGTAGACCCTCGGGATATGCGTCCGGCCGGGCCGGCGACGCCGGTGTCCGCGGACCTGGCGAGGGGGAGACATGGCCGAGTTCATGACGGAGACCGAACAGCGTTCCCCCGCCGTGCCGCACCCCGGCACGGCGGGGGAACGGCGGGGGAGGACCGGCGACACCGGTACCGGTCCGCTCGACGGGCCTGCCGAGGGACACCGCGAAGGGCAGCCCGACCCGCACGAGGCGGCGGCGCTGCTGGAGCGCACCCGCGCCGTCGTCGACCCGGAACTGCGGGCGGCCCTGGAGTCGCTGCCCGCCTCCATGCGCCGGATCGCGCTCTACCACTTCGGCTGGCAGCACGCGGACGGCACCCCGGCAACCGGCAACGCGGGCAAGGCGATTCGGCCCGCGCTCGTCCTGGCGGCGGCCGCGGCCCTCGGCGGAACCCCGGCCCGTACGGCGGCGGTCCGGGCGGCGGTCGCGGTCGAACTGGTCCACAACTTCACGCTGTTGCACGACGACGTGATGGACCGGGACACCTCCCGTCGGCACCGCCCCACCGCGTGGACCGTGTTCGGCGACGCCGACGCGATCCTCGCCGGTGACGCCCTCCAGGCGCTGGCCCTGCGGCTGCTCGCCGAGGACCCGCACCCGGCCGCCGGTCCGGCCGCGGCCCGGCTCGCGAGCTGTGTCGTGGAGCTGTGCGCCGGCCAGCACACCGACACGGACATGGAGCGCCGCGCCCCGGACGAGGTCGCCCTCGACGAGGTGCTCGCCATGTCCGAGGCGAAGACCGGGGCGCTGCTGGGCTGCGCCTGCGCCCTGGGGGCGCTGTACGCGGGCGCCGGCCAGGAGGAGGTGGCGGCGCTGGACGGCTTCGGCCGCCAGGCCGGGCTCGCCTTCCAGCTGATCGACGACGTCATCGGGATATGGGGTGACCCACGGCGCACCGGGAAGCCGGCCGGTGCCGATCTCGCCGCCCGCAAGAAGTCGCTGCCCGTGGTGGCGGCCCTGTCCTCCGGCACCGAGGCCGCGGCCGAACTCGCCGAGCTGTACGGGAAGCCGTACGTGTCCGGTGACGAGGAGGGCATCGCGCGTACGGCACTGGCCGTGGAGCGGGCCGGCGGCCGGGACTGGGCGCAGGCCGAGGCGGCCGACCGGATGGCCCGCGCCGTGCAGGAGCTGTCCCGCGCCGTCCCGGTCCCCGAGGCGGCGGGCGGTCTGCTGGCACTCGCCGAGTTCGTGACCCGGCGCAGCAGCTGACGCTGCCGGCCCCGGCAGCGAGAAGGACCCGGAGCCCCGGGCCGTGCGGTTCCTGACCCCGCGCGGTCCCCGGGGCTCCGGTCAGGCGGCCCCCGCGCATCCCCACAGTGCGCGGGGCCCGCTGCCTGTCCGCGCCGGTGCGGACGTACCGCGGGAAGCGCCGACCCCCCGCCCGCCCTACCCTGAGGACATGGCCAGCGAGGACCACGTCTGTCCCGTCTGCGGACAGCCCGTCGACACGGTCGTCGGACGGCACAAGACGCTGGGCGCCTGGGTACCGGTGTGGGGTCCCGGCCCCTGCCGCAACCCGGACTGCCCGGCCTACGGGGAGCCTGTCGGGCCGGCGGCTCCGGCCGAGGGGACCGAGCGGCCGCGCCCCGGTGGATCCGCGGCCGAGAAATCCTGAGCCGTGCCGAGGAGGTCTCGAGCCGAAGGAGCGGTCCATGAGGTACCTGGTGACGGTGCAGGGCACGCAGGCGGACTACGACGCGATGGCCGGCAGGCCCACCCGGCACGCCCCGGCCTGGACCGAGGTGCAGCTCAAGGCCATGTACCTGTACATGAGCGCGATCAACGACGACCTCCAGGAGTCCGGCGAACTCCTCGACGCCCAGGGCCTGGCCGAGCCCGCCCGCACCCGGCTCGTGGCGCGCGGCGAGGACGGCGGGATTGTGGTCACCGACGACCCGTACGGCGAGACCGAGGCGCTGATGGCCGGTTACTGGCTGGTGGACTGCGCGAGCCTGGACCGGGTCACCGAGATCGCCGAACGCGTCACCCGCTGCCCCGGCCCCGAGGGCCTGATCGACTACCCCGTGGTGATCCGGCCCCTCATGGACGGCGCCGGCGACATCGGTGCGGGGTAAGCAGACGCGCGGCCCGGCCGGGGCCGTAGCGTGGCCGCATGCCGAAACTTCCGTACATCGTCCACATCACCGAGCGCTCCCTGTGGGAGGCGGCGCGCGAACGCGGCACCTATGAGGTGTCGACCCGTGGCCGCACCCTGCAGGAGGAGGGCTTCATCCACTTCTCCACCCGCGAACAGCTGCCGCGCATCGCCGAGTTCCTCTACGGCGGCTACGACGGCCCGGACGAGCTGGTCGTGCTGGTCGTGGACCCGGCCCTGGTCGGCGCGCCGGTGAGGTACGAGGCCGTGGAGCCCGGCGGGGAGGAGTTCCCGCATGTGTACGGGCCCGTGCCGGCCGACGCCGTGGTGGACGTCGAGTCCTGGGGGTGACCTCTGGGCGACGACGGCCCGCCGACCGCCCGGCAGGCCGCCCGTCTCCGGGTCGCGGCCGGTCAGGCAGTAGACGCCACCCGCCGGATCGCGCATCACGGTCCAGTGCGGGCCCTCGCCCACCGAGGCGGCGCCGTGCTTCTCGTGCCGGGCGCGGACCGCGGCGACGTCCGCGCAGGCGAGGTCGAGGTGGGCGGAGGCGGGGCGTTCCTCGTCGAGTCGCTGGAGCAGGATCCGGACGGGCAGCCCCGCCGGCGGCTTCAGCACCTCGGACTCCGGCCGCGAACCCGTCAGTCGCTGCCGGCCGGTGAGCCCGGCCCAGAACGCGGACTCGGCGGCGTACGCCGACGGCGGGATGTCGAGGCACACCTGGTCCAGCCGGCTGCCGGCCACGACGGGCGGCCGCACCGCCTCCCCGTGCCAGGGCACGGCACAGAACAACTGCCCCGCCGGGGAGCGCAGGAGGGCCCGGTCGCCGTGGTCCGCCACCAGCTCCGCGCCGCGTTCCAGGGCCGCCGCGGTCAGCTCCCGTACGTCCCCGGCGCAGAGGTCGAGGTGGGCGCCGCCGCCCTCGGTGACGCCCTGGAGCTTCACGCACGGGTCCGCCCCGGCCGCGCCCTCGGGCAGCAGGGTCGTGAACTCGCCCCGCTCACCACGGGGCCGGGACGCCCGGGTGCCGGTGACGGCGGTCCAGAAGGCGCGTGCCTCGGGCAGCAGGGCGGCGGGCCGGTCGGCGCAGGCGTACGTCCAGCGAATGATCACGTGGGGAGTGCAGGCGTGAACTCCCCGGCCGCACCGGGCGATTCACGCGGACCGGGCGGCAGGGCGTTCACTCCGCGGGCCGCTGGAGGAAGCGCAGCTGGTTGCCCGCCGGGTCCCGGAAGGCGCAGTCGCGCACCCCGTACGGCTGGTCCGTCGGCTCCTGGAGCACATCGGCGCCGGACTCACGCACCCGCTCGTACAGCGCGTCGCAGTCCTCGGTCGTGAAGATGACACCCCGCAGCATGCCCTTGGCGAGCAACTCGGCGAGCGCCTGCCGGTCGGCGGGGGAGGCGTCGGGGTTCGCGCCCGGCGGCTCCAGCACGATCTCGACGTCCGGCTGCAGCGGCGAGCCGAGTGTCACCCAGCGCATGCCCTCGAAGCCCACGTCGTTGCGGACCTCCAGGCCGAGCACGTCACGGTAGAAGGCGAGCGCCTTGTCATGGTCGTCCACCGCGATGAAGCACTGCTTGAGTTTCACGTCCATGGGCTCACGCTAGGCCCATCCGGGCCGCGACGCGCGCGAACCGGAAAGGCCGCCCGGGCACCGGGGACGTCATGGGGCGCTCGCGCAGGGGCGGGCGGTCGGAGGCCGCGCGGGTGGCTCAGTACGGTCGGCGGCGTGGACGGGTGAACGTACGCGCCACGCAGGACGGGATCACCGCGCTCTCCTCGTGGTCGCGCGCCCGGTACGCGCTCGGCGTCTCCCCGACCAGCTCGGTGAAGCGGGAGCTGAAGGAGCCGAGCGAGGTACATCCCACGGCGAGGCACACCTCGGTCACGGTGAGGTCGCCCCGGCGCAGCAGCGCCTTGGCCCGCTCGATCCTGCGGGTCATGAGATAGCTGTACGGGGTCTCGCCGAAGGCCTTGCGGAAGCTGCGCTGGAAGTGGCCCGGCGACATGTGGGCGCCCCGGGCCAGCTCGGTCATGTCGAGCGGCTCGGCGTACTCACGGTCCATGCGGTCGCGCACGCGCCGCAGCCGTCTGAGGTCCTCCAGCGTCATGTCCACAGCGTGGCACAGGGCACTGACACCGGGAGAACACCTGAGGATGCAACGGTTCCGCACAGAACTGCACAACAGGCTTCCCCATATTCGACACGCCGTTCGCCTTCGGTTCTCCGCGCATTGGCCCGCCCTTGCTTGTCTGGGGGAATGGACCACATCACGTTCCTCGTGGCGGTCGTCATCGTCACGGCACTGGCGTTCGACTTCACGAACGGGTTCCACGACACCGCGAACGCGATGGCGACCTCCATCGCCACCGGCGCGCTCAAGCCGCGGGTCGCGGTTCTGGTCAGCGGAATCCTCAACATCGTCGGCGCCTTTCTGTCCACCGAGGTGGCCAGGACGATCTCCGGGGGGATCGTGGACGACACCCTGGTCAGCCCGGCGATGATCTTCGCGGGGCTGGTCGGCGCGATCCTGTGGAACCTGGTGACCTGGCTCGCCGGACTGCCCTCCAGCTCCTCCCACGCCCTCTTCGGCGGTCTGATCGGTGCGGTCTGGGTCGGTGCCGGCTCCCACGGCGTGCACTTCGACAAGGTCGTCGACAAGGTGCTGATCCCGGCCGTGGCCTCCCCGGTGGTGGCCGGCGTGGCCGCCCTGGTCGCCACCTACCTCGCCTACAAGCTCTCCGCCCGCGCCCGCCAGGACTCGGTGACCAAGGGGTTCCGCCTCGGGCAGATCGCCTCCGCCTCGCTGGTCTCCCTCGCGCACGGCACCAACGACGCGCAGAAGACCATGGGCGTCATCACGCTGACCCTGATCTCGGCAGGCGCGCTCGGCCACGACGCCGGCCCGCCGGTGTGGGTGATCGGCGCGGCCGGCGTCGCCATCGGACTCGGCACCTACCTGGGCGGCTGGCGGATCATCCGCACGATGGGCAAGGGCCTGGCGGAGATCCAGTCGCCGCAGGGCTTCGCCGCCGAGACGGCCTCCACGACCGTGATCCTCACCTCCGCCCACCTCGGCTTCGCGCTGTCCACCACGCAGGTGGCCTCCGGCAGCATCCTCGGTGCCGGTCTCGGCCGCCGGCTCGCCGAGGTCCGCTGGGGCGTGGCCGGCCGTATGGTGCTGGCCTGGCTGATCACGCTGCCCGCCGCCGCGCTGGTCGGCGGCCTCGCGGCGAGCGTGGTCAAGCACGGCGGCAATCTCGGTACGGCGGTCATCGCCCTGGTCGCCCTGGCCCTCGCCGTCGTCATCGTCGCCGCGTCCCGCCGCAACCCGGTGCGCGCCGACAACGTCAACGACCACCACGAGGTCACCCTCCGCACCCAGGCCCCGACGAACGTCGGCACGGCCGCCTGAACCTCCGGGAGTCCCCATGCATGTCGACTGGTCCGCCCTCGGCAAGGTCGCCGCGGTCAGCCTCGGTGTCACGGTCGCCGTGGTCGTCGTCTTCACCTTCGGCGTCCTGGGGCTCTCCCGGGCCGAAGCCGACGGCGCCGAAGCCGGCCGCTCCGGAGCCGCCACCGCGGGCCGGGTCCAGGCCGCCCTGTGCTTCCTGGCCTGCGCGGCGGTGGTGGCGTACGGGATCTTTCTGATCGTGCCGCAGTTCCACTGACGGACACGCGACCAACGGCAGGGGCCCGGTCGAGGGGAAACCGACCGGGCCCCCTTGCCGCGTTCGGAGCCTCGGGCGGCTGCGGTGTTCGCGGCCTCAGGTGCGCGGAGCCCCGCCGTCGGCCTCCTGCTCCCTCGGGAGAAGGGGAGCGGTGGTGGCCCGCGGGATCAGATGGGTGGGCAGCACGATGTGCTGCCTGTGGTCAGGCTCGGAGTCGTTGATGAGCTTCAGGGCCAGCCGGCCGGCCTCGAGGCCGATGTCCGAGGGCGACTGGGCGATGGTGGACAGGTCGAACCAGTCGGCCACCGGCTGGTCGTCGAAGCCCAGGACGGACATCTGCTCGGGCACCTCGATCCGCGTCCGGCGCAGCGCCCGGATGACGGCGACGGCGACCTCGTCCTGTTCGGCGAAGACGGCGGTGGGCGGCTCGCGCAGGCTCAGCAGCTTTCCGAGCGCTTCGGCGGTGGCGCGTTTGTCGCCGACCGGCAGCGCGGCCACCAGATCGTCGTCGAGCGGGAGGCCCGCTTCGGTGAGCGCCTGCTGATAGCCGAGCAGCCGCTCGTTGGAGCTGAAGGAGAAGCCGCTCGCGCCCACCGTCTTGATGAACGCGATCCGGCGGTGGCCGAGGTTGAGCAGGTGCCGGGTGCCGTGCAGGGCGCCGGCCACGTCGTCGACGTACACGCTGGGGCGGCCGTCGACGTGCTGGCTGACGTAGATGACCGGCATGCCGAGGCTGTCCAGCCGGCCGGTCTCCTCCTCGGTGAGGTCGAAGGAGAAGACCAGCAGCGCGTCGGCGTTCCGGCGGGCGGGCAGCCGTTCGAAGAACGAGGTGCGCTCGGCGAGATCGGGGATCACATAGACGGTCAGTTCCATGCCCGCCGCCCGCAGCAGCGGGCCCAGGCTGGACAGGGCCGAGCCCATGAACCAGGCGTTGAGGGTGGGGACGAGCACCGCCACGGTGCCCGTCTTCCCCGTGACGAGGCTTGCGGCCTGACGCGAGACGGCGAAGTTCAGTTCGCGGGCGGCCTGTTCGACGCGGGCGCGCACCTCCGGTGAGACGGTGCTCAGGCCGCGCAGGGTCCGCGAGACGGTGGAGGCGGATACCCCGGCCCGTTCGGCGACGTCAGCCATCGTGGGGTGTCGCTGAGCTGGTGGCATGTGCCGGACGGTAGCACAGGAGGCCAGCGCCGCCAGGCCCGGTGTGACAGCGCTTTCACGACGCTGTTTGCCCCGTCCTCCTCTCATTACCCAGAAGTAACGCATTGACTTCCGCTTACCCCACTCCTAGCGTGCAAGCGTTGTCTCGGCCGGGTCAAAGTCGTTCCCCGAGCGCTCACTTCAGCTGCTTTGACCTGTGTATTTGATCAATTGGCTGCCGTGACAACGCAGTCTCACAACAGAGTCGCCTTCGGTTCCGCACGACCAGGAGAGACAGACAGTGAAGACCAGAACAGCCAGAGCCCTTCAGTGCTCGGCCGCGCTCGCCGCCGCCGGGCTCCTCCTCGCCGCCTGCGGCTCGTCCGACGACGGCGGCTCCGCCGGGCAGTCCGGGACCACGTCGTTCACCGGCCGCGGCCCCATCACCTACGTGGCCGGAAAGGACACCACCGGCGCCGTACAGCCGGTCCTCGACCGCTGGAACAAGATGCACCCGAAGGAGAAGGTCACCTTCATCCAGCTGCCGACGGACGCGGACGCGCAGCGCCAGCAGATGATCCAGAACGCGGAGACGAAGTCCGACGCCTATACGGTGCTCTCCCTGGACGTCGTGTGGACGTCGGAGTTCGCCGCCCACCAGTGGATCGACAAGCTGCCCGATCAGCAGTTCCCGCTGGGGAAGATGCTGAAGCCGGTGGTGGAGACGGCGAGGTACCGCGGCGGCCTGTACGCGGCCCCGGCCAGCTCGGACGGCGGCCTGCTGTACTACCGCACCGACCTGCTGAAGCAGGCCGGAGTCACCGAACCCCCGGCCACCTGGGCCGCGTTGAAGGCCGACTGCGCCAAGGTGACGAAGCTGCCCGCGGCCAAGGGCATGTCCTGCTACGCCGGGCAGTTCCAGAAGTACGAGGGCCTGACGGTGAACTTCTCCGAGGCCGTGAACTCCGCGGGCGGTGTCGTGACCGACGCCAACGGCAAGCCCGACGTGGACACCCCCGCGGCGAAGAACGGCCTGGACTTCCTCGCCGGCTCCTTCCGGGACGGCACGATCCCCAAGGAGGCCATCACCTACCAGGAGGAGGACGGCCGCCAGGCGTTCCAGGCCGGCAAACTGGTCTTCCTGCGCAACTGGCCGTACATGTACGCGCTCGCCGGCAAGAGCAAGCTGGCCGGCAAGTACGCCGTCGCACCGCTGCCCGGCCTGAACGGCCCCGGCTCCTCCAGCCTGGGCGGTCACAACCTGGCCCTGTCCTCCTTCGCGAAGAACAAGGCGACGGCACTGGACTTCATGAAGTTCTTCAGCAGCGAGGACACCGCGCGGACCTTCCTGGAGAAGGCCTCCCTCGCCCCGCCGTACACCGGCCTGTACGACGACACGTCACTGGCCCGGCAGTACCCGTACCTCCCGGTCCTCAAGCAGTCGATCCTGCGCGCCGTACCGCGCCCGCGGGTCGTGAGCTACGGCGATGTGACCTCCGCGGTCCAGCAGGAGGCGTACGCCGCGCTGACCGGCACCAAGAGCAGCGCACAGGCGCTGAAGGACCTGCAGCAAGAGCTGCAGAAGTCCACGGCGCAGTGAGGAGCGGGGCCATGACCGACGTCGAGATCCCCAGCGGACCCGCCGCAGCCGGGACCCACCACCCGTCCCGCACACCGGTGAGAGGCCGGCGCACCCGGGCCCGCGCCACGGCCGGCTCCGGGCGGATGGCGGCCCTCCTGGTCTCCCCGACGCTCCTGGTGCTGACGATCGTCGTGCTCTACCCGACGGTCATGGCACTGCGGGAGTCGCTGTACGGGCCGAAGGGCCTGGACCCGAGGACCGGCTTCATCCGCAGCACCGAGCCGTTCGTCGGGCTGAAGAACTACGCCGACATCGTCGGCGCCGCCGGGGACCGGTTCTGGAACGCCTTCTGGAACACCACCTTCTTCACCGTCGTCACCGTCGGGCTGGAGACGGTGATCGGCGTGGTCATGGCCCTCATCATGCACCGGGCGTTCAGCGGCCGGGCCCTGGTCCGGGCGAGCATCCTCGTCCCCTGGGCGGTGCCCACGGCCATCTCCGCCCTGCTGTGGCGGTGGATCTTCAACAGCGACGGCGTCGCCAACGCCCTGATCGGCCACCAGATCCTGTGGACCACCGAGGGCTTCCACGCCAAGGTCGCGGTCATCGTCGCCGAGGTGTGGAAGACGGCCCCCTTCATCGGGCTGCTGGTCCTGGCCGGACTGCAGGTCATCCCGAACGAGGTGTACGAGGCGGCCCGCATCGACGGCGCGAGCGCGCTGCGCCGGTTCTGGCACATCACGCTGCCCCTGGTGAAGCCCGCGCTGCTGGTGGCGATGCTGTTCCGCTGCATGGACGCGCTGCGGATGTTCGACCTGCCGTACATCCTGATCGGCGCACAGAAGAACTCGGTGGAAACGCTGTCCATGCTGGCGCAGAACGAGGCGTCCAACGTCCGCTTCGGCCCGGCCTCCGCCTACGCCGTCCTCCTCTTCCTCTACGTCTTCCTCGTCGCGCTCGCCTTCGTACGGCTGCTGGGCGCCGATCTGGTCGGCGGCACCGGCGGCGGCCGCCGTAAGAGGACCGGACTCGTGTTCGTCCGCCGCGCGGAGGTGACGGCATGACAGCCATGACGCCCAGGGCGAGCACGGCGACCACGGCGAAACGGCGCGGCCGGCTGCTGTACGTGGGGGTCGCCGCGGTGGTGGCCTACTGCCTGGCGCCGTTCTACTGGATGCTGGTCTCCAGCCTGCGCCGCACCTCCGACATCTTCGACACCTCGCTCGTCCCGTCCCCGGTGTCGTTCCAGAACTACCGCTCGCTGTTCGGCGCCTCCCAGGGGTTCACGCGGGCGCTGCTCAACAGCCTCGTCGTCGCCGGCATCACCACCGCGCTGGCGCTGCTGCTGGCCACGTTCACCGCCTACGCGATGGCGAGGCTGGAGTTCCGCTTCAAGCGCCTCATCCTGACCCTCGTCATCGCCACCTCGATGTTCCCGGTGGTGTCGATCGTGGTCCCGCTGCTGAAGCTGTTCACGGACCTCGGCTGGATCAACACCTACCAGGCCATGATCGTGCCCAGCATGTCCTTCGCGCTGCCGCTCGCGGTGTGGAACCTGACCACGTTCTTCCGGCAGATGCCGGACGAACTCGAGCACGCCGCCATGGTCGACGGCTGCACCCGGGGCCAGGCCTTCCGCAAGATCATCATCCCGCTCGCCGCGCCCGGCATCTTCACCACCGCGATCATCACGTTCATCGCCGCCTGGAACGAGTTCCTCATCGCCCTGTCGATGACCAACCGGCCGGACATGCAGACCGCACCGGTCGCCATCTCCAAGTTCACCGGCGCCACGACGTACGAGACCCCGTTCGGCAGCCAGATGGCCGCGGGCGTCCTCGTCACGATCCCGCTGGTGGTCATGGTGCTGCTCTTCCAGCGCCGCATCGTCGCCGGCCTGACGGCCGGTGCCGCGAAGTAGACCCTCCCACTGTGAAGGAACAGCATGCCCGGTACCGCACCCTGGTGGCGCAGCGCCGTCATCTACCAGGTCTACATCCGCAGCTTCGCCGACGGGAACGGTGACGGCGTCGGCGACATCGCCGGCATCCGCTCCCGCCTGCCGTACCTGAAGTCGCTGGGCGTCGACGCCCTGTGGATCAACCCGTGGTACAAGTCGCCGATGGCGGACCACGGTTACGACGTGGCCGACTACCGCGCGATCGACCCGCTGTTCGGCACCGTGGAGGAGGCGGAGCAGCTCATAGAGGAAGCCCACCGGCACGGGATCCGCATCATCCCCGACATGGTGCCCAACCACACCTCCGACCGGCACGCCTGGTTCCAGGCGGCGCTCGCGGCCGGACCGGGCAGCCCCGAGCGCGAGCGCTACGTCTTCCGCCCCGGCCGCGGCCCCGACGGCGCCCTGCCGCCCAACGACTGGGTCTCCTCCTTCGGCGGCCCGGCCTGGACCCGGCTGCCCGACGGGGAGTGGTACCTGCACCTCTTCGCCCCCCAGCAGCCCGACCTGAACTGGCAGCACCCCGAGGTGCGGGCCGAGTTCGAGTCGGTCCTGCGGTTCTGGTTCGCCCGGGGCGTGGACGGCTTCCGCATCGACGTGGCGCACGGCCTGATCAAGCACCCCGAACTGCCCGACCTGCCCCCGCGTCCGGCCGGGGTCGGCCGGCGCCGGCAGCACCTCGACCACCCCCACTGGGACCGCGACGAGGTCCATGAGATCTACCGCGCCTGGCGCAAGGTGGCCGACGAGTTCCCCGGCGACCGGTGCTTCGTCGCCGAGGCCTGGGCGGACACCCCCGAGCGGCTGGCCGCCTACGTCCGCGCGGACGGCCTGCACACGGCGTTCAACTTCGACTTCCTGATGTCCCGTTGGGACCCGAAGGACCTGCGCGCGGTCGTCGACGACTCCCTCGCCATGCTCGGCGCGGTCGGCGCGCCCGCCACCTGGGTGCTCTCCAACCACGACGTCATGCGCCACGCCAGCCGGTACGGCCGCAGGGCGGCCCGGCGCTGGGTGGCCAACGAGCGCTACGCACCCGAAGGCCCCCTCGACCTCGAACTGGGCACCCGACGGGCCCGTGCGGCCGCCCTGCTGATGCTCGCCCTGCCCGGCGGCGCGTACATCTACCAGGGCGAGGAGCTCGGCCTGCCCGAGGTCGAGGACCTCCCCGACGCCGTCCTCCAGGACCCCGTCTGGGAACGCTCCGGCCACACCGACCGCGGCCGCGACGGCTGCCGGGTGCCGATCCCCTGGTCGGGGCGGACGGCACCGTACGGCTTCAGCCCCGAGGACGCCTACGCCGCACCCTGGCTGCCGCAGCCCGCGGACTGGGCCGCGCGCACCGTCGAGGCGCAGACCGGCGACGACACCTCCATGCTGGAGCTCTACCGCTCCGCCCTGCGCCGGCGCCGCGAGCACCCCGCCCTCGGCGACGGCACCCTCACCTGGCTGGACGCCCCGGCCGGGGTCCTCGCCTTCCGCCGCGACCCCGGCTTCGTCTGCGTGGTCAACCTCTCCACCGAGCCGTACCCGCTGCCCGCCCACAGCGAGATCCTGCTGGCCGGCGGACCCGTCGAGGACGGCCGGCTGGGTCCGGACCAGGCGGCGTGGCTGGCGGAGTAGCGCCGCTCCGTGGGGCGCCGACCGGAAAGGCCGGCACGAGGACGGCGGCTTCGCGGAGGGCGGCGCCGAAGTCGGCGTCCGGGAAGGGGAGTTCGGCGGAGGTGAGCGCGGCGGACGTGGCCTGTGGGAGCGGACGATCGGCGCGACGGGGGTCGTCCATCCCGGGCGGCTCGCCGTCCGCACCGGCTCGCGCGCCCACGACCCGCGCGGGAGTCAGGGCGGCGGCCTCGGCGGCATCGACCACCCGGCATATGCGTCATAACAACTTCACTACGCTGAAGGGGGATTGGAGCCGAAAATACGGTATTCGGCAATCTTGGAGGGATCAGTACCTGGGCGGCACCCTCTGCCACAGCGGGGCTCTCCGCACGGTGCACCATCTCCACTCTTCGGAGGAGCTAGTTGTTGCAACAACTCCGCGCGGCACTCGCCTCGGCCGCGAGCGCCGCCGTCATCGCCGGTAGCCTGATCGCCGGTACTGCGCCGGCGTCCGCCGACGCCGGCCCGGTCTTCACGGTGATGAACACCAGCGAGACCCTCCCCGACGGCGTATGGTTCCGCAACAGCCCCCACACCCAGGACACCGACCGCATCACCGGCCTGGGCGTCTACCGCGGTGAGCAGGTACGAGCCGAGTGCTACCTGATGGGGGATTCCGTCGGACCGTACGGCAACCGGGTCTGGTACTACAGCGACAACATCTCCCGTCCCAGCGCAGCCGGACGCGCCAACAAAGGGTTCCTCAACACCCACTACGTCAACGACGGCATGACCGCCAACCACGTGGCCCCAGGTGTCCCGCCGTGCGGCGGCACTCCGAGTCCTCCCGCTCCGGCGGGCCAGAACGTGGCCTACTACTCCGGGAAGGGCAACGCCGGGGCGGATCTGGCGCGCAGCCTGCACTTCGGTCGGGTGCTGACGGCCGACGGCAGCTACGACGGGAAATGGCCGGGTGACGGCTCCTGCCGGCCGTCGGCGAACGCCGTGGCGTTCGCGGGCCGGAACATCACACGCCTGGCCGGATGGAGCCTGGGCCGACTGGGTCCGATCTACGCTCTGCGCTACCTCAAGGATCACGATCCGGCCCGGGCGAGGAACATCGACTACGTGGTTCTCTACGACCCGGGGACGCCGCAGTCGGACTTCGGGAAATGCGACGAACCGGGCACTCGTACCGTACAGGCCGATCAAACGCTGGCCTGGTGGCTGCAGCTCTCGTCGGACAATCGGCTGATCGTCATGGCCGGCAAGCTCACTGCCACCAACCACCACCAGAGCATCCAGCAGAACTACTTCCCCGCCGTCAAACGCGCCGGCGGTGCGGTGCGCAGCCGTGTCCTGGTGTGCAATTACAGCTTGGGGCACGCCGAGGTCTGGAACACGTATGCGCACGTGATGTCGCAAGACCGCCTGCCCACGACACAGGGGCTGAACTCCTGTCCCAGGCAGGGCGCGAGCCAGGTGTGGGGCTGGAATCCCTGATCTGCGGCCGCACAGGCAGGGGCCCGGCCGGAGAAACCGGCCGGGCCCCTGCCAAGCAGGACAGAAAGCCTCAGGCCTTCTTGGTCTCCCAGAAGATCTTGTCGATCTGGGCGATGTAGTCCAGCGCCTTCTGGCCCGTCGCCGGGTCGGTGGACGCCTTGGCGGCCGACAGGGCCTTCAGGGTGTCGTTGACCAGCTGGTGCAGCTCCGGGTACTTCTCGAAGTGCGGGGCCTTGAAGTAGTCGCTCCAGAGCACGGAGACGTGGTGCTTGGCGAGCTCCGCGCGCTGCTCCTTGATGACGGTGGCACGCGCCTGGTAGTGGGGGTCGTCGTTGCCGGCCATCTTGTCCTGGATGGCCTTCACCGACTCCGCCTCGATGCGGGCCTGGGCCGGGTCGTACACGCCGCAGGGCAGGTCGCAGTGGGCGCTGACCTTGACCTTGGGGGCAAACAGGCGGGAAAGCATGGAGCATTCCTTCCTCGTGATCGTCTTCTCAGGTGCGACATTACTCCCTGAGGAAGGCGATTTCTCGGGTGCCCCCTAGGGCTTAGGACAAAAGTCCAGGGTCAGACTGAGACTGGTGGAGGAACGGACCGGGGAGGTGCCGGGGATGCCGGAGCTGTCGCAGGAGACCGAGCGGGGGAGGGCCGTGGCGCCGTTCGGAGTGGCGGAAGTGACCGGGCCGTCCATGGTGCCCACGCTCCGTCACGGGGACCGGCTGCTCGTGCAGTACGGCGCGACGGTCAGGGCGGGCGACGTCGTCGTCCTGCGGCATCCGTTCCAGCAGGACCTGCTCGTCGTCAAGCGTGCCGTGGAGCGCCGTGAGGGCGGCTGGTGGGTGCTCGGGGACAACCCGTACGCGGGCGGGGACAGCACGGACTACGGGGTCGTACCCGATGAGCTCGTCCTCGGGCGCGCGCGCTTCCGGTACCGGCCGCTGCCCGCCGGTCAGCGCTCGCCGCTCGCGCTGGTCCGCTGGGCGCTCTCGGCGGCGAGGCCGCTGCTGCCCGACCGGTCGGCCTCCAGGCGCTTGCGGGCCCGGTAGGCGGCCACGTTCGCGCGGGTCGCGCAGCGGTCGGAGCAGTAGCGCCGGGAGCGGTTGGTGGAGGTGTCGAGGTAGGCGTTGCGGCAGGGGGCGGCCTCGCACAGGCCGAGGCGGTCGACGCCGTACTCGGTGAGGTGGAAGGCCAGGCCCATCGCGGCGATCGCCGCGTAGCCCGCCGTCGCGTTCGACGGGTGATCGGCGAGGTGCATGTGCCACAGCGGGCGGCCGTCCTCGTCCCGGTGGTCGTGGCCCGAGATCTGGGGCGACACCGGGAACTCCAGCAGGAGTGAGTTCAGGAGGTCGACGGCGAGGGTCTCGTCGCCCTTGTCCGCCGCTTCGAAGACCGCGCGCAGACGGGCGCGCACCGAGCGGAAGCGCGTGACGTCGGCGTCGGTGGCGCGGCGGGCCGCCGACATGTCACCGAACAGGTCGCGGACGGCCTCGACCGAGGTCAGCGAGTCCTTGCCCCGGGCCGGTTCCTCGCTGTTGACGAGTCGGACGGCGTAATCCGAGTAATAGGCCAGTTCCACTTGTAGTCCTTACGGGGGCGCTTTATGGTCATGTCTGCGGTCGGGTAAGAGCCGGTCGTGCTTTCAGGGTATTACGCAGTCAAGGGGGACAGACTTCATGACGATGAGCACGGGTACCGACTGGGCCGCGTGGCAGGAGAGCTGGGACCGGCAGCAGGGGTGGTACATGCCGGACCGGGAGGAGCGGTTCCGGATCATGCTCGACATGGTCGAGGCGCTGGTCGGTACGGCGCCGCGCGTCCTCGACCTCGCCTGCGGCACCGGCAGCATCACCGCCCGGCTGCTGGCGCGCTTCCCCGAGGCCACCAGCACCGGCGTCGACCTCGACCCGGCCCTGCTCGCCATCGCGCGCGGCACCTTCGAGGGCGACGAGCGCGTCTCCTTCGTCACCGCCGACCTCAAGGACCGTGACTGGCCGGCGAAGCTGCCGTACGACTCCTACGACGCCGTCCTGACCGCCACGGCCCTGCACTGGCTGCACAGCGAACCCCTCGCGGCCCTCTACGGTCAGGTCGCGGAGCTGGTCCGCGACGGCGGTGTCTTCATGAACGCGGACCACATGATCGACGACCGCACGCCCAGGATCAACGCGGCCGAGCGCGCCCAGCGGCACGCCCGCATGGATCAGGCCAAGCGGGACGGTGTCCTGGACTGGGCCGAATGGTGGCGGCTCGCGGCGCAGGACCCGGTCCTCGCCGAGCCCACCGCCCGCCGCTTCGAGATCTACGGTGAGCACGCCGACGGGGACACGCCCTCGGCCGCCTGGCACGCCCGCACGCTGCTGGCCCGGGGCTTCACCGAGGCCCGGCCGGTGTGGTGCTCGCCGTCGGACACGCTGCTGCTCGCCGTGAGGTAGCCGTCAAGCGTGCTGGTCTGCTGTGGCGGTATGCGGAACGGCCGCCGGTGTCGGACCCCGTGGGTTTACCGCATCTTGTCGTGCGGACTGCGCCGTCCGGGGGTGCCGCCATGTCAAAATCGGATAACGGGTCACCCCCGAACCGCATCAGGCCGGTACATCCTCGGTCGTTCACCACCGGACCATCTGCGGAAACCCAGCTCTCCGGCCGGAGAATCTTCGGCATGTCTCACGATGTGGTCAGCGCGGGCGCGGGCGTACCAGCGGCTTTCACATCCCCGGCCCGCTTGTCAGCCGCGCGTCATCTCGCCGTGGCTTTGCGGTTCCGCGATGTGACCTTGCACCTAATGGACTCGTCGTGGGCACCGTCCGTCCGGTAAGAAGGTTCTTTACACCCCTCATCCGGGGCTCAGGGCGCGTGTGCGGCGCGCCCGTCGCGTATGGCCCGTACGTATCAGCAATCGGGCGGTACGCGGTGCCCGCCCACCCCTCACCAGGAGTGGTCGACCCTCAAACCATGCATACCTAAGGGGTACAACAAAGTGGCAGCGGAGATCGTCAATCCTCGCAGCGACAGCAATACGGATCAGGACGGCGGGGCCGAGCCCCTGGATTCCTTCGATCCGGTGTTCGCGCTGCACCGTGGCGGCAAGATGGCCGTGCAGGCCACCGTGCCGGTCCGCGACAAGGACGACCTTTCCCTCGCGTACACGCCCGGCGTCGCGCGCGTGTGCACCGCGATCGCGGAGCAGCCGGAGCTGGTCAACGACTACACGTGGAAGTCCTCGGTGGTCGCCGTCGTGACCGACGGTACGGCCGTGCTCGGACTCGGGGACATCGGTCCCCAGGCCTCCCTCCCCGTGATGGAGGGCAAGGCGATCCTCTTCAAGCAGTTCGGCGGCGTCGACGCGGTGCCGATCGCGCTCGACTGCACCGACGTGGACGACATCGTCGAGACCGTCGTCCGGCTCGCCCCGTCCTTCGGCGGAGTGAACCTGGAGGACATCTCGGCACCCCGGTGCTTCGAGATCGAGCGCCGGCTCCAGGAGCGCCTGGACATCCCGGTCTTCCACGACGACCAGCACGGTACGGCCGTCGTGACGCTCGCGGCGCTGCGGAACGCGGCGCGGCTCAGCGGGCGGGAGATCGGGCAGCTGCGGGCCGTCATCTCGGGCGCCGGCGCGGCCGGTGTCGCCATCGCCAAGATGCTGGTCGAGGCCGGCATCGGCGACGTGGCCGTGGCGGACCGCAAGGGCGTCGTGTCGGCGGACCGGGAGGACCTGACCCCGGTCAAGCAGGAGCTCGCGGGCTTCACCAACAAGGGCGCCATCAGCGGCTCGCTGGAGGACGCCCTCGTGGGCGCCGACGTCTTCATCGGCGTCTCCGGCGGTACGGTCCCGGAGGAGGCCGTGGCCTCCATGGCCGAGGGCGCCTTCGTGTTCGCGATGGCCAACCCGAACCCCGAGGTGCACCCGGACGTCGCGCACAAGTACGCGGCGGTCGTCGCCACCGGGCGGTCCGACTTCCCGAACCAGATCAACAACGTGCTGGCGTTCCCCGGAATCTTCGCGGGCGCGCTGCAGGTGCGGGCCTCTCGGATCACCGAGGGGATGAAGATCGCCGCGGCGGAGGCGCTGGCCGCGGTGGTCGGCGATGACCTTGCCGCCGACTATGTGATTCCTTCGCCGTTCGACGATCGGGTCGCTCCGGCGGTCACCGCGGCGGTCGCGGCTGCCGCGCGCGCCGAGGGTGTTGCTCGTCGCTGACGTTGCGTGGAAATGGCCCCGTCCGTGTGGGCGGGGCCATTTTTCTTGCCCACCCGCCCGCCCGAAAGACGTCCCGTCGGCCTGCGCCGCATGGGTGGCCCTGCGCAAGAGGGTATGTGTCACAGGTCCTCACGGTTCCGCTGGCTGATCAGCGCACCTATCGTCGGCTGCATGTTCGCTGTCTACGCCGCCCGAATCGACCGCGACCAGCCGCTCAACGGCCTGGAGTTGGGGGAGCGTCCGGCTCCCGAGGCCCGGCCCGGCTGGAGCACCGTCACGGTGCGCGCCGCCTCCCTCAACCACCACGACCTCTGGTCCCTGCGGGGCGTCGGCCTCGCGGAGGACAAGCTGCCGATGATCCTCGGCTGCGACGCCGCAGGCGTCGACGAGGACGGCAACGAGGTCGTCCTGCACTCCGTCATCGGCCAGACCGGCCACGGCGTCGGCCCCGACGAGCCGCGCTCCATCCTCACCGAGCGCTACCAGGGCACCTTCGCCGAACAGGTCGCCGTGCCGACCTGGAACGTGCTGCCCAAGCCCAAGGAGCTGTCCTTCGCCGAGGCGGCCTGTCTGCCGACCGCCTGGCTGACGGCCTACCGGATGCTGTTCACCAACGCCGGGGTGCGGCCCGGTGACTCGGTCCTCGTACAGGGCGCGGGTGGCGGGGTCGCCACGGCCGCGATCGTGCTCGGCAAGGCGGCGGGTCTGCGCGTCTTCGCGACCAGCCGGGACGAGGCCAAGCGGAAGCGGGCCCTCGAACTGGGGGCCGTCGAGTCGGTGGAGCCGGGGGCGCGGCTGCCGCAGCGGGTGGACGCCGTGATCGAGACCGTGGGCGCCGCGACCTGGTCCCACTCGGTGAAGTCGCTGCGGCCCGGCGGCACGATCGTCATCTCCGGTGCCACCAGCGGGGACCGGCCCTCGCATGCCGAACTGACCCGGATCTTCTTCCTCGAGCTGAAGGTCGTCGGCTCCACCATGGGCACCAAGGAGGAGCTGGAGGACCTGCTCTCCTTCTGCGCCGCGACCGGGGTGCGGCCCGTCATCGACGAGGAACTTCCGCTGGACCGCGCCCGCGAGGGCTTCGAACGGCTCGCGTCGGGGGAGCAGTTCGGGAAGATCGTGCTCACTCATTCCTGAGGTCCTCGACCAGAGCGGTCGTCGGGCGGGTCCGGGTGTCCGGGCCCGCCTTTTGCGTGCCCGGCTTGTCAACGTCGGTTGACATGAGGGCGCTGTCAACGTAGGTTGACATCATGACCGAGGCAACCGATCTCGCCGAGCGCGCCGGCGACCGAGATCCGCGGGTCGGACTGCGGGCCGTGGCCGCGCTGCGCAGGCTGCTGGAGCAGCTGGAGGCGGTACAGGTGCGCAGTGCGCGCAATCAGGGCTGGTCGTGGCAGGAGATCGCCGCGGAGCTCGGAGTCAGCAGGCAGGCCGTGCACAAGAAGTACGGGAGGCAGTGATGTTCGAACGCTTCACCAAGGACGCCCGCGAGGTCGTGAAGGGCGCGTTCGTCCACTGCCAAGGCTCGGGTGAACAGACCGTCGGCGCCGAGCACCTGCTGCTCGCCCTTCTCGACCGGGAGGGCAGCCGCGCCTCCTTCGCGCTGGCCGCGCTGGGGCTCGGGGAGCGCAAGGCGTCCGTACGGCAGGAGTTGGAGGAGGCGCGGCGGCGGGGCGGGCTGTCACGGGCCGACTCGGACGCGCTGGCCGGGCTGGGCATCGATGTGTCGGAGATCGTCGCCCGGGTCGAGGAGGTGCACGGAGTCGGGGCGATGTCCGGCGACCCGGAGGACCGCCGCCGGTGGCCGGGACGGCGGCCGGGCTTCGGCCGGGGTGCCAGGAACGTCCTGGAGAGGGCGCTGCGGGTAGCCGTCGGGCACCGCGACCGGTACATCGGGGACGAGCACCTTCTGCTCGCGCTGACCGTCCTGCCCGGGGTGGTGGGAGAGGTGCTCGCGGACCACGGGGTGACGCACGCGTCGGTGACCCATGTGCTGTACGGCGCGGGAGAGGCGCAGGCCGGCTGAGGCACCGGTCGGCTGAGGCACGGGTCGGCTGAGGCACGGGTCGGCTGAGGCACGGGTCGGCTGAGGCACCGGCCGGATCCCGCCGCCACCCCGGACAGGACGGCCGGCCTTTCGGTGTCCGCCGTCCTGTTCCCGCCGGTCAGGCCTTCGGCGTCCGGCGCTCCGCTCTCGCCCGTCAGGCCTTCGGTGTGCCCAGGAGCGCGCCGATGTGGGCCGCTGCCGTGGACAGGTGGCGGCGGGCCTCCCGGAGCTGGGTGGGGGTGACTCCGTGGTCGCGGGCCGCGTCGCGGATGTCGTCGCGGAAGCGGTCCAGGAGGCGGTCCAGGTCGCGGGCCGGGTCGCCGGTGGGGTCCTCGTGGGCCCAGGTGGGTTCGTACTCTGCCGGGAAGTCCTCGGCGGGAGAGACGTAGTGCGCGTCAGGCGGTGTCGTGGCGGCGGGCCTCGGGGCGGCGGGCTTCGGGGCCGGTTCCCCTGATGTGCGGGGGGAGCCCCAGTGCTTGCCGAAGTCGCCCAGCTCCCTGGCCAGTTCGGACAGACCCTCGCGGACGCCCGTCGGCCAGTCGCCCTGGGCGAAGTGGTCCTGCACGCGGTCCTGGACCTGGCGGGCGATGCGCTGCATCTCCTCCTGTGCCTGGGCCCGCGCCCGCGCCTGCGCCTCCTCGGCCTGGCGGCGGGCCCGCTGGGCCTCCTCGCGGGCCCGGCGGCTCTCGTCCTTGGCGCGGCGGGCCTGGTCCTTCCACTCCTGCTTGACCCGGCGCATCTCCTCCTTGGCGGCCCGCCAGGCCTCCTTGTCGCCGAGGTCGCCGTACTCCCCGACGGGGCCCGCGCCGCCCGCCTTCGTGCCCCGGCGGGCCTCGGAGGCGGCCGCGCGCATCTCGCGGCGCAGATCGCCGGCCGCGCCGCGCACGTCGGCCCTGATCTCGGCGGCCAGTTCCGCGACCGACTCGCGGATCTCCAGCTCCAGGTCGGCCAACTCCTCGCTGCGGTCGGCCAGTTCGGCGCGGCCCGCGTCCGTGATGGCGTACACCTTGCGGCCGCCCTCGGTGGTGTGCGTGACCAGGCCCTCGGCCTCCAGCTTGGCCAGCCGGGGGTAGACCGTGCCCGCCGAGGGGGCGTACAGCCCCTGGAAGCGCTCCTCCAGGAGCCTGATCACCTCGTAGCCGTGGCGCGGGGCCTCGTCCAGCAGCTTGAGCAGGTACAGGCGGAGACGCCCGTGGGCGAAGACGGGAGGCATGTCAGAGCACCTTCTTGTCGGTCGTGCCGTCGGCCGGGGCGTCGGCGTCGGCGGCGGGGGCGGTGCCGGGGTCCCGCGGGGCCGCGGAGGGGGCCGAGGGGTCTGTGGGCCGGGCCTCCCGCGGGGTGTCCGCCTCGTCCTCGCGCGGCGGGCGGCGCAGCAGGGCGATCGAGCCGGAGACCGTGGTGGCCCGGAGCCTGCCCGTGCCCGCGCCGAGGCGTCCGGTGATCTTGTGGGCGCCCCACTGGCCGTGCACCCGCAGTCCGTCGAAGGCGTTGGAGATCGTGCCGCTCGCGGTGTTCGCCTCCACCTCGGCGTCCGCCGGGTGCGGCAGGCGGATGGCGATCTCGCCGGAGACGCTGGTGAGGCTGACCTCCGTCGGGCCGTCCGGGTCCAGGTCGACGATCATGGAGCCGCTGACGGAGTCGGCGCGGACGGAGCGGCCGGAGCCCTCGACCACCGTCAGGTCTCCCGAGACCGAGTTGAACCGCAGGTCGCCGGTGACCGCCTGGGCCTCCAGGTTGCCCGACACGGTGTCCGCGCGGACCGGGCCCGAGACGCCGACCAGGGTCGTGTCGCCGGTCACCCCCTTGACCACCGCCGGACCGCGGATGCCGGAGACGACCGCGCCGGCGCCGACCACGCCCACTTCCACGCGGGTGTCGGCGGGCACCGCCAGGGAGACGACCGCGCTGCGCCGCCAGCCCTTGCGGTCGAGCCACTTGAGGAAGCCCTTCCAGGGCAGGTCCTCGTAGGCCACCGTGAGGGTGCCGTCCTCCTGGGTGACCACGAGGGGCGGGCCTTCGATCTCCGAGATCTCGAGGCGGGCGGAACCTTCGTCCGTGCCCACCACGTTCACCGTTCCGTTGACGATGCGGACCTGGAGGTCGCTCACGCGGGCGTCGAAGGTCAGCTTCTGGGGCTCGTTGACGGACCACTCGGGCATGGGGACTCCTCGGCCTGGCACAGTCACACGACACGTCATATCGCGTCCTCTGGTGAACACGATATATCGTGGCTCGTGGAAGTCAAGGCACCCTTTCGTGTGAGCCCCGGGCTTCCTGCGCCGGGCGTGGGATGCGTTCCTGCGGGCCGTCTTCACGCGCGCGTGGGTCTTCCGCCCCGAGGGCTCCCGCGAAAAAAAAGGGCGCCGCCAGGGCGCCCACACCGAGGTGGCTACTCGTCGTCCTCGTCGTCCAACCGGGCCAGCCACGTCGCGAGCCGCTCCACCGGCACCTCGAAGTCCGGATTCAGATCGACGAAGGTCCGCAACTGCTCGGCGAGCCACTCGAAGGTGATCTCCTCCTCGCCGCGCCGCTTCTCCAGTTCTTCGATGCCTCGGTCGGTGAAGTACAACTCTTGCTCCTGATGAGGACGGGCTGACGCCGTCGACGTTACTTCTTCAGGGTAGGCGGTACCGTCCCGTCCACACGCCGTTCTCAACAGCCCCTGGGCATGCCAGGGGCCCGGCACCGAGCAAGAACTCGACACCGGGCCCCTTGCCCAAGGCCTACGCCTCGAAGACCTCACGCACCAACTGCTCCTGCTCGGCCTGGTGGCGCTTGGCAGAGCCCACCGCCGGGGACGAGGAGTGCGGGCGCGAGATGCGCCGCAGTCGGTCGCCGTGCGGCACGTCCGCGCCGACCGCGAGGTCCAGGTGGTCGATCAGGTTCAGGGCGATGAACGGCCACGCACCCTGGTTCGCCGGTTCCTCCTGTGCCCACAGGTACTTCTCGGCGTTCGGGTACTTCTTGATCTCCGCCTGGAGCTCGGAACCCGGCAGCGGGTACAGCCGCTCGAGGCGGATGATCGCCGTGTCCGTGGCACCGCGCTTGACCCGCTCGGCCTCCAGGTCGTAGTAGACCTTGCCCGCGCAGAAGACGACCTTGCGCACCGCGGCCGGGTCGACCGTCGAGTCGCCGATGACGGGGCGGAACTGGCCCGACGTGAACTCCTCCGTCTTCGACGCGGCGGCCTTCAGGCGCAGCATCGACTTCGGGGTGAAGACCACCAGCGGCTTGTGGTGCGGGTTGTGCACCTGCCACCGCAGGAGGTGGAAGTAGTTCGACGGCAGGGTCGGCATCGCGACCGTCATGTTGTTCTGGGCGCACAGCTGGAGGAACCGCTCGACACGGGCCGAGGAGTGGTCCGGGCCCTGGCCCTCGTAGCCGTGGGGGAGCAGGAGCGTGACGCCGGACGTCTGGCCCCACTTCTGCTCCGCCGCCGAGATGTACTCGTCGACGACCGTCTGCGCGCCGTTGACGAAGTCGCCGAACTGCGCCTCCCACATCACGAGCGCGTCGGGGCGGGCCAGCGAGTAGCCGTACTCGAAGCCCATGACCGCGTACTCGGACAGCAGGGAGTTGTAGACGTTGTAGCGCGCCTGGTCCTCGGCGAGGTACTGGAGCGGGGTGTACTCCTCGCCCGTCTCGCGGTCGATGAGAACCGCGTGGCGCTGGCCGAAGGTGCCCCGCTGGGAGTCCTGGCCGGACAGGCGGACCGGGGTGCCCTCCAGCAGCAGGGAGCCGATGGCCAGGGTCTCGCCCATGCCCCAGTCGATCGTGCCGTCCTCGACCATCGTCGTCCGGCGCTGCAGCTGCGGCAGCAGACGCGGGTGCACGGTGAAGTGGTCGGGGATGTTGACCTGGGACTCGGCGATGCGCTTCACGACCTCCGAGGAGATCGCGGTCGGCACCGCGACCGGGAAGCCGTCCTGCGGCGCCCGGGCGTCGACGACGGCCGGCTGGGACGTGGCCTCGCGGACCTCGGTGAAGACCTTCTCCAGCTGGCCCTGGTAGTCCTGCAGGGCCTGCTCGGCCTCTTCCAGGGTGATGTCGCCGCGACCGATCAGGGACTCGGTGTAGAGCTTGCGCACCGAGCGCTTCTTGTCGATCAGGTCGTACATCAGCGGCTGGGTGAAGGCCGGGTTGTCCGACTCGTTGTGACCGCGGCGGCGGTAGCAGATGAGGTCGATCACCACGTCCTTGTTGAACGCCTGCCGGAACTCGAAGGCCAGGCGGGCGACGCGGACGACCGCCTCGGGGTCGTCGCCGTTCACATGGAAGATCGGGGCCTCGATCATGCGGGCCACGTCCGTGGCGTACATGGAGGAACGCGAGGACTCGGGGGCCGCGGTGAAGCCGACCTGGTTGTTGATGACGATGTGGACCGAGCCGCCGGTGCGGTAGCCGCGCAGCTGCGACATGTTGAGGGTCTCGGCCACCACGCCCTGGCCCGCGAAGGCCGCGTCGCCGTGGATCGCCACCGGCAGGACCGTGAAGTCCGTGCCGCCCTTGTTGATGATGTCCTGCTTGGCGCGGGCGATGCCCTCGATGACCGGGTCCACCGTCTCCAGGTGGGACGGGTTCGCGGCCAGCGAGACCTTGATCTGCTCGCCGTCCAGGCCGGTGAAGGTGCCCTGGGCGCCCAGGTGGTACTTCACGTCGCCGGAGCCGTGCATCGACTTCGGATCGAGGTTGCCCTCGAACTCGCGGAAGATCTGCGCGTACGACTTGCCGACGATGTTCGCCAGAACGTTCAGGCGGCCGCGGTGGGCCATGCCGATGACGACCTCGTCCAGGCGGGACTCGGCGGCGGAGTCGATGACCGCGTCGAGCAGCGGGATGACGGACTCGCCGCCCTCCAGCGAGAACCGCTTCTGGCCGACGTACTTCGTCTGCAGGAAGGTCTCGAAGGCCTCGGCCGCGTTCAGACGGCGCAGGATGCGCAGCTGCTCCTCGCGCTCCGGCTTGGAGTGGCCGCGCTCGACCCGGTCCTGGATCCACTTGCGCTGCTTGGGGTCCTGGATGTGCATGAACTCGATGCCGGTGGTGCGACAGTACGAGTCGCGCAGTACGCCGAGGATGTCGCGCAGCTTCATCATCGACTTGCCGGCGAAGCCGCCGACGGCGAACTCGCGCTCCAGGTCCCACAGGGTGAGGCCGTGCTCGACGATGTCCAGGTCGGGGTGCTTGCGCTGGCGGTACTCCAGCGGGTCGGTGTCGGCCATGACGTGGCCGCGGACCCGGTAGGAGTGGATCAGTTCGAAGACGCGGGCGGCCTTGGTGACGTCGTCGTCGTGGCTGGCGTCGATGTCCCGCAGCCAGCGGACCGGCTCGTAGGGGATGCGCAGCGACTCGAAGATGTCGTCGTAGAAGCCGTTCTCGCCGAGGAGGAGGTTCGCGACCTGACGCAGGAACTCGCCCGAGGCGGCACCCTGGATCACCCGGTGGTCGTAGGTCGACGTGAGCGTCATGACCTTCGAGATGCCGAGCTTGTTCAGGGTGTCCTGGCTGGTGCCCTGGAACTCCGCCGGGTAGTCCATGGAGCCGACGCCCATGATGACCGACTGGCCGGGCATCAGGCGCGGGACCGAGTGGACGGTGCCGAGGCCGCCGGGGTTGGTCAGGGAGACCGTGACACCGGTGAAGTCGTCCATCGTCAGCTTGCCGTCACGGGCGCGGCGGACGATGTCCTCGTAGGCCTGCCAGAACTCGAAGAAGTTCAGCGTCTCGGCCTTCTTGATGGCCGCGACGACCAGCTGGCGGTCGCCGTTGGGCTTCACCAGGTCGATGGCCAGGCCCAGGTTGACGTGCGCCGGCTTGACGAGGGTCGGCTTGCCGTCCTTCTCGCCGAAGGACCAGTTCATCGACGGCATGGCCTTGATGGCCTGCACCATCGCGTACCCGATGAGGTGGGTGAAGGAGATCTTCCCGCCCCGGGCGCGCTTGAGGTGGTTGTTGATGACGATCCGGTTGTCGAACAGCAGCTTCACCGGGACCGCGCGGACCGAGGTGGCGGTCGGCAGCTCCAGCGAGGCGTTCATGTTCTTGGCGACGGCGGCGGCCGGGCCGCGCAGCGTGACCAGCTCGGGGCCCGCCGGGGCCTCGGCGGCGGGAGCGGCCTTGGCCTTCGGCTGAGCGGGCGCCTGTGCGGGCTCGCAGGGTCGCGTCCATGCCCACCA
>NZ_JBEPBF010000068.1:0-52869 GCF_040298985.1 Streptomyces sp. NPDC001093
GTGGCGCTGATGTGCGCGGGCCGGGCCGCGCACCGGCACCCGGCGGTGCGCAGCGTGCTGCTCGCCACCGCCTCCGGCATAGCGTTCGGCATGTCGTCGGTGTTCACCAAGACCGTCGCCGTCGACTGGACGCACGGCATCGACCTGGAGGACCTGCCGGCCCTCGCGGTGATCGCCCTGTTCGCCGTCGCCGGTGTCCTGCTGTCCCAGGCCTCCTACCGGGGCGCCGGCCTCGCCGCGCCGCTGGCCACGCTCACCGTGGTCAATCCGGTGCTGGCGGCCGCCGTCGGCATCCTGATGTTCGGCGAGACGTTCCGCTACGGCGGCGCGGGCGCCGCGCTCGCCGTGAGCTGCGGGGTGGTCGCGGCGGGCGGTCTGGTCATGCTGACGACCGAGCGGATCGAGCGCGCCGAGCCGCCCGCCCTGCCGGACGCCGGCCCGGAACCGGTCTCCGCCGCGGAAACGTTCCCGGGCATGCCCCAGCAGCGAGGGGCGGCGGCACAGGCCGCGCCGGAGCGGGGCGGGCTTCCCGGGGCCGACGGCACGTCCGACGCGCCGCTGCTGCGGGAGGTGCTCGTGCAGGGACCGGGCGGCGGCCTGGTTCCGGGCCCGGGCGGCGGCCTGGTTCCGGGCGGCTGCGGGGAGAGCGCCGACCGCGGCGGACCGCCGGACCTGCGCTCGCTCCCCGCGTCGTACCTCGCGCTGCCCGCGTGCGTCGGGGCTCCGCTGCCGGTCCTGGACGCGCACGGTACGTGCCTCAGATCCTGACGCCGCCCGCCCGCAGATAGGCGAGCGGGTCGATGTCCGTACCGAAGCCTGGTCCGGTCCGCACCTCGAAGTGCAGGTGCGGGCCGGTGACGTTCCCGGTGGCTCCGGAACGGCCGATGCGCTGGCCCGTGCCGACGTTCTGCCCGATCCGCACCGAGATGGCCGACAGGTGGCCGTACTGGGTGTAGCGGCCGTCGGCGTGCCGGATCACCACCTGGTAGCCGTAGGCGCCGCCCCACCCCGCGGCCACCACCTGCCCGGCCTCCGCGGCCTTCACGGAGGTGCCGGTCGGCACGAGGAAGTCGACTCCGGTGTGGTAGCCCTTCGACCAGTGCGAGCCGGCCACGCGGTAGCCGGTGCCGATGGGCGCGTCGACCGGGGGGACGAGCGTACGGCCGGTGCTCTTGGTCCGGTGCGGTGCGGTCCTGTGCTCCGAAGGGTGCTTCTTCTCCGGGGACTTGGTGCCGGGGGCGGCCGTACCGCGCAGGCTGAGCCGCTGGCCCGGCAGGATCAGGTCGGGATCGGCGCCGATCGTCGTGCGGTTGCGGGCGTACAGCCCGCGCCAGCCGCCGCGGACGTGGTGCTCGTCGGCGATGCCCGAGAGGGTGTCGCCGTGCACCACCGTGTACATCTCGGCCCGGCCCGCGCGGGACTGCGGGGTGGTGTGCGCCTGCACGTCCTCCAGTGCGGCGCGCTGCGCCGGGCGCACGGTGGCGCTGTCGGTGTGCACGCCGGCGTCCGCGCCCCCGCGGGTCAGCCCGGCCCGCACCGAGCAGACCGGCCAGGCGCCGGGCCCCTGCCCGTCGAGGACCTTCTCGGCGACGGCGATCTGCTGGTCCCTGGTCGCGAGGTCGGCGCGCGGGGCGTACCGGGTGCCGCCGTACGCCTCCCAGGTGGACTGGGTGAACTGCAGCCCGCCGTAGTAGCCGTTGCCCGTGTTGATGCTCCAGTTTCCGCTGGACTCGCAGGCGGCGACCTTGTTCCAGGTGGAGGCGTCGGCCGCGTCGGCCGTGCCGGCGGCGACCAGCGGGATCGCGAGGCCGGCCCCGCCCGCCGTGACCGTGAGTGAGGCGCGGTTGATCCTGTTCGGCTGGTACCGGCGATGCCGGCCGCGTACGGCCATGTCCGAATTCCCCTCGGCATGCGTCAGGAGGGGGCAAAAGTAAGCGCCACGAACAGGCCATGACAAGACGGAAAACCGGCCTCCCGCACCGCCCAAGTGGCCGGGAACGGCCCCCGCTTGGCCCGGATCGCCGGAGACTGAGGCCGAGGGCGGCGTGCGTGCGTACAAAGGCATGGCGGGTCGGATGTGCGCTCGCCGTGGCGGCACGTCAGGATGGGCGAGGACCCGTACTGACGGAGCCGTAGTCACGAGGCAGCTAGGGAGCAGGCGGTATGAGCACTTCAGCGCAGATCGGTGTCACGGGCCTCGCGGTCATGGGCCGCAACCTCGCCCGTAACTTCGCCCGCAACGGCTACACGGTCGCCGTGCACAACCGTACGGCGTCGCGGATGAAGGCGCTGGTGGAGGAGTTCGGGCACGAGGGCGACTTCGTCGGGGCCGAGACCGCCGAGGAGTTCGTGGCGGCGCTGGAGCGCCCGCGCCGCCTGGTGATCATGGTGAAGGCGGGCGAGCCGACGGACGCGGTGATCCAGGAGTTCGCACCGCTCCTGGAGCCCGGTGACATGATCATCGACGGCGGCAACGCGCACTTCGCGGACACCCGGCGCCGGGAGCGGGAGCTGCGCGAACGCGGCATCCACTTCGTCGGCACGGGCATCTCCGGCGGCGAGGAGGGCGCGCTGCACGGGCCGAGCATCATGCCGGGCGGTTCGGTGGAGTCGTACGCGTCGCTGGGCCCGATGCTGGAGAAGATCTCCGCGAAGGCGAAGGACGGCGCGCCCTGCGTGACGCACTGCGGCCCCGACGGCGCCGGGCACTTCGTGAAGATGGTCCACAACGGCATCGAGTACGCCGACATGCAGCTGATCGGCGAGGCGTACCAGCTCCTGCGCGACGTCGCCGGGTACTCCCCCGCCGAGATCGCGGAGATCTTCCGTACGTGGAACACCGGCCGTCTCGACTCGTACCTGATCGAGATCACGGCGGAGGTCCTGTCGCACGTGGACGCGGCGACGGGCAAGCCGTTCGTGGACGTGGTGGTCGACCAGGCCGAGCAGAAGGGCACCGGCCGCTGGACCGTCCAGATCGCGCTGGACCTGGGCGTTCCGGTGTCCGGTATCGCCGAGGCCGTCTTCGCGCGCTCGCTGTCCGGTCACGCGAAGCTCCGCGAGGCCTCGCAGGGGCTGGCGGGCCCACGGGCGGCAGCGCTGAGCAAGGACGAGGCGGCCGCCTTCGCGGACCGGGTGGAGCAGGCGCTGTACGCGTCCAAGATCGTGTCGTACACGCAGGGCTTCCACGAGATCGCCGCGGGCAGCGAGGAGTACGGCTGGGACATCGACCTGGGTGCGGTGTCCTCGATCTGGCGGGGCGGCTGCATCATCCGCGCCGCCTTCCTGGACCGGATCCGCGCCGCGTACGACGCCCGCGCCGATCTGCCGAGCCTGCTGTCCGACGAGACCTTCGCGCGCGAGATCGCCGAGGCGCAGGACGACTGGCGTGAGGTGCTGATCGCAGCGACGCGGCAGGGCGTGCCGACGCCGGGCTTCGCGGCGGCGCTGGCGTACTACGACGCGCTGCGGGCGCGGCGGCTGCCGGCGGCCTTGACGCAGGGGCAGCGGGACTTCTTCGGGGCGCACACGTACCGGAGGGTGGACCGGGAGGGGTCGTTCCACACGCTGTGGGGTGGGGACCGGTCGGAGGTGTCTGCCTGAGGTGTCCGCCCAGGGGGCGGGGGGACGCGCGGCCGACGTGTCCGGGTGCGTCGTGGCTGGTCGCGCCCACGCGGCGGAGCCGCATAACGACAGGTCCCCGCGCCCCTTCGGGGAGGATGTGTGCCCGGCGTCGTCAGGTGAGGGGTGGGCCTGGCTCGGGGTTGGGTACGGGTTCCGGCCCCGGTGGGATCGGGGACGGTGACGGCTCCGGTGGGCCGGGGGCCGGAGGTGCCGGGGGTGGGGTCGGGTCGGGACCCGGCGGGGGTGGGGTCGGCTGGGGGCCCGGCTCGGGCGGGGGGACGGGGCTCGGGTAGGGGTCCGGTGTGGTGGGACCCGGACCCGGCGTCGGCCCCTGGGGGAGCGGGTCGAGGTGCGGGTTCGTCATGGCGTCCTCCGGGCAGTCGCTGAACGTCGCCTCTGGACTACTCCCCCGCCTACCCGACCCCCGCGCGGCCACTCACCCGACAGGCCGAGCCACCACCCGCCCGGAGCGCCTCGGTCAGGCCCGGACGGCCTGCGGGCTGCGCTGCTGGTCCGAGCCGGGCACCGGCTCGGACGGGTCGGCACCGAGGGAGACGATCCGGTTGCCGGCGTCGACATGCACGACGCGGGGCTTCAGCGCCCGTGCCTCGGCGTCGGTGACCTGGGCGTAGCTGATGATGATCACCAGGTCTCCGGGGTGCACGAGATGGGCGGCCGCCCCGTTGATCCCGATCACCCCGGACCCGCGCTCACCCTCGATGACGTAGGTCTCCAGCCGGGCACCGTTGGTGATGTCGACGATGTGCACCAGCTCGCCGGGCAGCAGATCGGCGGCGTCGAGCAGGTCGGCGTCGATGGTCACCGATCCCACGTAGTGCAGGTCGGCCTGGGTGACGGTGGCGCGGTGGATCTTGGACTTGAACATGGTACGAAGCACGGAGAATCTCCCGGTTTGTCTGCTCCCTGCCTGCTTTTTGCAGGTCAAGGGCGGTCTTCGGAGACTACAACGATTCGCATGTGTGGTCAGCTGTCGCCGGGTGTTCGAGGACACACACTGATCCGTTGCCGGCTTTTCTGAGGTGGATTCAGGTGGGGACATCCCGCAAACGCTTCTGTCGAGCTTGCCGCTCTTCGTCGACGGCTTGGCCGGCTACCAGGTGCGTGCTGCCATCCGCCGGATCGGCCGGTCTGGGCGTCGTCGGCGCAGAGTCCCGGCGGTCACCGGCGGGGGCATGGACGTCTTCGGCACCGACGACCGTCTCGCCGGCTGCGGGGCCGTCGCCCTCATGCCCCGCGACTCGGGCAAGGTCAGCGGCAGCGTGCGGTACCCGCAGATCCACCTGCCTGACATCCACGTCCAGCGGATCGTGGCGCTCACCCTCGAAGAGACCGACGACAAGCAGATCAAGATGAGGACGGTCCGTGAGTGGAAGCGCGAACGCCCCCAGAGGCCCCCAGCCATCTCTCACCGCAAAATGGAAATGAGCCGCTCCCGCTCCCAGCGGAGACGACACCGGCGATGCGGAGGCACAGGCGATGTCCACCAGCCCGAGCCGATGGATGACGATCGGCGACTTCCTGCTCCGGCGTCTGAAGGAGGCCGGCGTCGGCCACCTCTTCGGCGTCCCTGGTGACTTCAACCTCGAACTGCTGCAGCAGCTCCAGGACGCGGGCACGCTGCAATGGGTCGGCAACTGCAGTGAGCTGAACGCGTCCTACGCAGCCGACGGCTATGCCCGGCTGAACGGCATGGGCGCACTGCTCGTGACGAACGCCGTAGGCGCCCTGAGCGCGATCAACGGGGTCGCCGGCTCCTACAGCGAGCACGTGCCGGTGGTCTGTATCTGCGGGTCGATACCGCTGAAGTCCATCGATCGCGGCCTGGGGATGCACCACACGATGGCCGACGGCACATGGGACCGCTTCCTCGGCGCCTACGCGCAGGTGACCGCCGCGCAGGCGCGACTGACCCCGCACAACGCGGTCACCGAGATCGACAGACTGATCCTCACCGCGTGGCGCGAAAAGCTCCCGGTGTACATGGAGTTGCCCTCCGACATCGCCTATCTCGACATCGAGGTTCCCGAGGCCCCGCTGGTACTCGCACAACCGCCCAGCGACCCGGAACGGCTGCGGTCGTGCATCACCGCGATCGCGGGCCACCTGTCCGCCGCCGAGTCACCGGCGGTCCTGGTGGATCTGGACGCGGACCGGTTCGGCGTGGCAGCCGACCTCATGGGGCTGGCCGAGAAGATGCAGCTCCCCGTGGCAGTGATCAGCACAGCCAAAGCGGTCATCGACGAGACGTTCCCCTACTACGTCGGCATCTACAACGGCCAGGCAAGCGAGCCGCACACGCGCGCGGCGATCGAGTCCAGCGACTGCCTGCTCTCCATCGGCTACCGGCCGATCGAGGTGACCACGGGCGACTTCACCGCTTCGCTGCCCGCCGACACGATCCGCGCCCGCAGCCACTCGGTGGACATCGGCGATGACAACTACCAGGCAGTGACACTCCAGGAAGTCATCCGCGGCGTACGGGACGCCGTCCCGCACGTCACGAGCCGTGCTGCACCACAGCGGGGGGCTACAGCGGCGAAGACCCACGCAGTCGGCTCCACCAACCTGACCCAGGCCGCGTACTGGCAGGCGATCCAGGGCTATCTCCGGGCCGGGGACGTGCTCCTCCTCGACAACGGCACGTCGTACGCCCTCCTCGGCCTGCAGCTGCCACCGGACTGCACCTTCGTCGGATCGATCAACTGGGGCTCGATCGGCTACTCGGTCGCGGCCCTGCTCGGCACCCTGACCGCAGCACCGGACCGTCGCCACCTGCTGTTCCTGGGCGACGGCTCGTTCCAGCTGACCGCGCAGGAGCTGTCGACCATCCTGCGGCACGACCACAAGCCGGTGATCTTCCTGATCAACAACGGCGGATACACCATCGAACGCGGATACCTCGGCAGAACCGAGCAGTACAACGACATCGCGACCTGGGCCTACGCGGATCTGCCGAGAGTGCTCCGTCCGGACACCACGGCGCGCTCGTTCGTCGTCAGGACTCCCGCGGACCTGGCGGAGGCCCTCAGCGCGCCCAACGACACGCTGATCCTCATCGAAGCGGTCATGGATCCCTACGACGCTCCGGCCGCGGTCATGGCCAGCAGCAACACCGGCGCGGACATCGACTACGGGCCTCGCGGCCCGCAGCACCGCGCCAACGCCCAGCTCAGGCCGGCCACCTGACTCCCCCGCCGACGCGCAACGGCCGCCGATCCGGGTCCCGTCCTCCTCTACGGGCCCGGTTTGACGGTCTTCATCGTGAAGTGCGAGGTGACGTTCTTGATCCTGGGGATGGTCATGACCCGCTGACTGAGGAACGTCTCGTAGGCGGAGAGATCGGCGACGGCCACGCGGACGAAACAGTCCGGGCTCCCGAACAGCCTCCGCAGCTCCAGCACCTCTTCGGCCTGCGCCAGGGTCTCCTCGAACCGCTCGACCGTGGAGTGGCCGATGCAGAGCACCTTGCCCTGCCGCACCAGGGCGTCGAGCGCGGCCAGGGGTCTCCTCGACCGGCGTGGCCGGGTGCAAACGCGAGATCCTCCGCTCTCTCGCGGAACTCGCCCCGGCATCGCAGGAACCCGACCCGGATAAGGCTGCGGCGACTGTGCTGACGCTCGACGACGGAGCCGCCTGCGCCCGGGTGAGCCTCGGCGATCCCACCGCCGCCGGTCTCGCGCGGGAGGCGGCGTCGCGCCTGCGCTGGCACACGGCTGGCCCCGGACCGGATCAGTCCTCGGCGTACTGGATGTCGAGGACGCAGGCGGCAGCCTGCGGACCGCGGCCCGGTGCCCGGTGACGGCGGTCGCCTGCGTGGCGGCGAGACCCTGCGCGGCCACGCCGAGGGTGGCACCGCCCAGGGTGGCTGGGACGGACCTGCGGGTCGCACCTGCGGGAGCCCCCTACGACTCGAGGTCGCGCTGCGGTTCCGCAGTGTTGTGGTGGGGGATGTCAGCCTTGATGCGGGCATGACGCCGGTGACGACCCACGGGACGGGCCCGAGCACGCTGGTGCGAAGATCAGCGGTGGCGTGTCATCCGTCCGCTCTGGGTGCCCAGCCGGGCGGCCCGAACAGATACCCGACACGGTCGCGCCAACGCCGCGCCGCGCGGACGTCGCGCCAGGCGGCCGCGAACTCGTGGAAGGCCACCCGCACCGGGTTGTAGGTGTCGATGTTCTTCGTCAGGCCGTACACCACCCGCACGCCTTCCGGCTCGAACGTACCGAAGAGCCGGTCCCAGACGATGAGGATGCCGCCGTAGTTACGGTCCAGGTAGACCCTGTTGGAACCGTGGTGCACGCGGTGGTGGGAGGGCGTGTTGAAGAACCACTCCACCGGCCGCCACAGCTTGTCCACCCGCTCGGTGTGCAGGAAGAACTGGTAGACGAGGCTGAAGGCCTGCTGGAGCAGGATCATCCACGGCGGAATGCCGAACAGTGCCAGCGGCAGCCAGAAGGGCAGCCCCGTCATCGGCGTCCAGCTCTGACGCAGGGCGGTCGAGAGGTTGAAACGGACGCTGGAGTGGTGGACCACGTGGCTCGCCCACAGCACCCGCACCCGGTGGTGGGCGCGGTGGAACGCGTAGTACGCGAGGTCGTCGCCGAAGAACAGCAGCACCCACGTCCACGCGGAGGACGGCGACAGGTGCCAGGGGGCGACGGCGAAGACAGCCGCGTACAGCACGATCGTCACTGCCTTCCACGGCATCGCGACGACCTGGCTGCCGGCGCCCATGGACATGCTGGTGACAGTGTCCCGCAGCTCGTAGCCGCGTTCGTCGTCGTCCGGGAGGAAGCGGTAGGACAGTGCCTCGACGACGACCAGCAGCACGAACGCCGGTATCGCGTAGACCACGGCCGGGATCATGTCAGCGCACCGCCTTCCGCGCCGTCGCGGGCACACTGCGGGACAGCAGTTCGCGCGCCAGCCGTTCCGCCGCCTCGGCCTCGCGTGCCGCGATGTGTGCCGCCAGCCGCTGATGTGCTTCGACGTCGAGGAGTTCCGCGGTCCGCAGGTCGTCCGGCACGTCGGCCACCGGGAGTGTGCCGCCCACCAGGCTGTTGAAGGCCAGCAGGTAGGCGACGTTCCCGGAACCCTCCACGATCAGCCGCCACCAGGCGACGTCCGCATCACCGAGCTCGGTCAGATCGGGCCCGGTGCGCGCGTACCGGCCCGCGGCCTCGACGATCTGCCGGGCGGTGTCCTCGGAGCACCGGATCGCACACAGCCGGGCCGCGTCGGCGCCGATGCACGCCCGCATCTCCAGGGCGTCGCGGGCGAGGTCCTCCACCGAGGGCCCGGCGTCGGCGGCCGCGATGCCCATGGCGAGGTCGAGGCCGGCGGTGTGCCGCCAGTCCAGGACGAGCGTGCGGCCGCCGTGGCTGACCTCGACCAGCCGTGCCTGCTGAAGCCGCTTGACGGCCTCTCGGACGGCATGCCGGTTCACCCCGAACTCGGCTGCCAAATCCCGTTCGGCGGTGAGCGCGGAACCGGCCGGCAGTTCCCCACCGAGGATCCTGTCGCGCAACAGGGCGAAGAGCTGGTCGGAGACCGCCTCGCGCCGGATGAGTCCCTGATTCATGGCGATCAGGGTGAACGCGACCAAGTCTCTGGTCAACTGGTTGGACCAGTATTTCTGCGATGATTCCGCGCGCACCGGTCGCCACTCGCGGACCGGCCCATGGCCCCCGGGGGACGGTCACCAACTGGCTGTGCCACATGTTCGCCGGTGGCGGCCACGCCGCACTGACGCGTCTGGCGAGGGAGCCGGGACCGGGCGCGGGCGAGCGTACGACTACGATCCGCGCCTGCCCACCGCCCAACGACGCGGCCTCGCACAGCGACGGCGTCCGGCCGACCCCGACCATCCCTGCTCGGCACCCTGGTCGTATCCCAGCACACCCGCACGACTCCGACGACAGAAGGCGGGTCCGCTCCAGGAACCTGTTGAGCGACGTGTCGGCGGCGCTGCCCGGCGAGACGACCTCGGGACGAGTCCCGAGGACGCACGGATTCATGTCCAGCGGGCGTCCAACGCGTCGTCCGACAGATGACGATCAAGATGGACGACTGTTCACTCAGGCCGTTGGGCGTGTCACCCCTACGGCCGCCACCGGCCAGGCCCCTCCGGCGGGTCTGGGGCCGCCGTATTCGATTCGGCTTGCGTCGGAAATCGGCACGGGTGCAGAAAGGCCGTCCCTTCTCTCACGTCTGTCATGCGGGGTGCTCTGCGTGTTTCATAGAGGTGTGGTCTGCGGTGGGCCACCATACGGACGAGGTACAGCACATTTTCCAGCCGGTGAGCGCCATGGCGCGCTGATTGTGTGGGTCGACGTGCGCGAACTCGACACCAGCAAAGCCAACGACGTCAAGAGCGGCAGCCGACAGAAGGAACACCGAGACAGGAAGAAGGACGGGCATGTCCGGCAGCGAAAGCGAGAATCCAGCAATCCCTTCACCGACGCCCACGCCGATTCAGCGGCCGAGGACGAACCGGGACTGGTGGCCGAATCAGCTGGACCTTCAGGTTCTCCACCAGCACTCGCCCCGATCCAACCCGATGGACGAGGACTTCGACTACGCGGAAGAGTTCGCGGCCCTCGACGTCGACGCCCTGAAGCGTGACGTCTTCGAGGTGATGACGACATCCCAGGACTGGTGGCCTGCCGACTACGGTCACTACGGGCCGCTCTTCATCCGGATGAGCTGGCATGCCGCGGGAACGTACCGCATCGAGGACGGCCGCGGCGGTGGCGGCAGCGGCGCACAGCGCTTCGCCCCCCTCAACAGCTGGCCGGACAACGCGAGCCTGGACAAGGCGCGCCGTCTGCTGTGGCCGGTCAAACAGAAGTACGGCCGGAAAATCTCCTGGGCCGATCTTCTGGTCTTCGCCGGAAACTGTGCCATGGAATCCATGGGGTTCAAGACATTCGGGTTCGGTTTCGGACGAGAGGACATCTGGGAACCCGAGGAGATCTTCTGGGGGCCCGAGGACACATGGCTCGGAGACGAGCGCTACAGCGGCGACAGGGAACTCGCCGGTCCTTTCGCCGCCGTGCAGATGGGACTGATCTACGTCAATCCGGAGGGGCCCAACGGAAACCCGGACCCGATGGCTGCCGCCCGGGACGTTCGGGAGACATTCCGGCGCATGGCGATGAATGACGAGGAGACGGTCGCGCTCATCGTCGGCGGCCACACCTTCGGCAAGTGTCATGGCGCGGTCGAAGCCACTTATATCGGCCCGGAACCCGAGGCCGCCCCCATCGAGCAGCAGGGCCTCGGCTGGCGGAACACATACGACAGCGGCACGGGCCCCCACACGCTCACCAGCGGTCTGGAGGGCGCATGGACCACCGAGCCGACCCGGTGGGACAACGGATACCTGGACAATCTCTACGGGTACGAGTGGGAGCTGACGAGCAGCCCCGCCGGCGCCCACCAGTGGACTCCCTCGGACCCCGCGGCCAGGAACACCGTACGCGACGCCCATGATCCGTCGAAGCGCCACGCCCCCATGATGCTGACGACGGACCTCGCGCTGAAGGTGGACCCGGTCTACGGCCCGATCACGAAGAGGTTCCACGAGAACCCGGACGAACTCGCGGTGGCGTTCGCCAAGGCGTGGTACAAACTGCTGCACCGCGACATGGGACCCCGCTCGCGTTACCTCGGCCCCTGGATTCCCGAGCCGCAGCTGTGGCAGGACCCCGTTCCCGACGTCGATCACGAACTGGTCGGGGACGAGGACATCGCTGCCCTCAAGAGCAGGATCCTCGCCTCGGGTCTTTCCGTCGCCCAGCTGGTCACCACCGCCTGGGCGTCGGCGGCGAGCTTCCGCGGCACCGACAAGCGCGGCGGGGCGAACGGAGCACGAATCCGGCTCGCGCCGCAGAAGGACTGGGAGCTCAACGACCTCCCCGAGGTGACCGAGGTACTGCGCACGCTCGAGCGGATCCAGCAGGACTTCAACCTCTCCCAGACCGGCGGAACGCGGGTCTCCCTCGCCGACCTGATCGTCCTCGGCGGGTGCGCGGCCGTCGAGCAGGCCGCGAGGAATGCCGGGTACGACGTGACGGTTCCGTTCGCACCGGGGCGTACGGATGCCTCGCAGGAGCAGACCGACACGACGTCGTTCGCCGTGCTGGAGCCCAAAGCGGATGCCTTCCGCAACTACCTTCCGGCGGGCGAGAAGCTGTCTCCGGAGACGCTCATGCTGGACCGCGCCAACCTGCTGACGCTGACCGCTCCCGAGATGACGGTGCTGATCGGCGGCATGCGGGCCCTGAACACCGGCTTCAAGGGATCCCCCCATGGTGTCTTGACCCACCGGCCTGGAAACCTGACCAACGACTTCTTCGTCAACCTGCTCGACATGGGCACGGAGTGGAAGGCGTCGGCTACGGACGGGACCGTGTTCGAAGGCCGGGATCGCGCCACCGGCGAGGTCAAGTGGACCGCCACCGCCGTCGACCTGATCTTCGGTGCGAACTCCCAGCTCCGAGCCGTCTCGGAGGTCTACGCGTCCCAGGATGGGGGAGAGAAGTTCGTACATGACTTCGTGGCAGCGTGGAACAAGGTGATGAATCTCGACCGGTTCGACCTCGCCTGAGCCCGACGTCCCGGTCCGACCTCATTGTCGGCCCGGGACGCGGCGAAGTGCGGCACTCTGCGGTGCTGAGCCCGGTGCCTGCGTGAGCGGGCCGGCTCCACATCGTCGTCTGCCCCCGGGGTGGAAGCCGGTTCAACGGGACGATCGCACATTCGTGGTCACGTGCCCAGTGCGGCTCGGACTCCGGACTTTCACCCCACCATTCAGGCTGGTCGAAGTCGCACGGATGTGTACGACCGCCAGACGAAGAAACCTGCTGTCCGGCATGACCGAATCAAGCCGCTTCCCACAGCCCTGCGTCCGGAATGCGGGCCGCCTTTGTGATGCTGCCCGGCATCAGGTGCCGGTAAGTGCGACACGTCTCCTCCATGGACTTGCGATGCCCGCGTGGCACGCGATGTCACGGAGCGTCAGATAGCACACTTGGACCGACTGCGGACACCCCGGCCGGCGACGCCGACGGCAGTACCCGCACCCGCACCGGGGCTGTTCCGACAGGCGCCTTCACTGTCGTTCGGGGTGTCCGCCATCGGTACCGGGATCGCCTGCTCGGCCCAGATGAAGGGGGCGTCCCTCGACGTCCCCCGTGAGACCGAGCAGCCGCCGCGCCTCGTCGTTGACCACGGTGATCCGGCCTCGCGGGTCGAGGCCGACCACGCCCTCCCGGATGCCGTGCAGGGTGGCCTCCCGGTCCTGGAGCAGGCCCGCGATCTCCTCCAGCTCCGGTCCGAACGTGCTCCGCTTGAGCCGGGCGGCGAGCAGGAACGCGGCGGCCGCTCCGACCGCCAGGGCGATCCCGGCGTAGTGGCCGAAGGCGGGCAGCTCACGCACCAGCTCGCCGGACGCCTGGGCCTCCGGAATGCCGGCCGAGACCTCCCCCACCAGACGCCGACCGGTACCCGGCGCGTACAGCGGCACTATGCCGTTGGCCGAGCGGCCTGTCGCGCCCACATTGATCCTCGTGTGCGACTTTCCGTCCCGACGGCGCGGGCGGTGCCGGTACGGTTCGCCGCCGCAGCCGGCCGCCCGGCTGGTCGGCGTGCCCCGGGAACAGTCACGCCAGGCGAAGCGGCCGACACCCGACTCATCGCGCGCCTTGCGGACCCGCGTGACAGCCGCTATTGACAAGGCGAAGTCGCGCAAGTTGTCATGAACACATGATCCTGCCTCCCGGGGCCCGCTGCACTCGCCGTACCGATGGTTCCGCCCCCGGCGCCAGGTGTGCCCCCTCACTGGCGGGATCACGGACGAAAGCCACGGATGCCATGGACGCCATGGATGCCGTGGATGCCGTGGACGAGCTGCTGCAGTGGAAGCACGGTCACTGACCGGGCGCCACGAGTTGCTCGACGCCGCCCGGGTCGCACTGACGGCCCGTCCCGGAGTGCTCTTCCACGGCCCCCTGGGAATCGGCAAGTCCACGCTCGTGGCGGCCCTCACGGCGTCACTGACCGCGCGCGCCGCGTCGGCCGGCACCGTGCTGCGCTGCTCGCCCGCGGAGGAGGACGCCCGGCTCCCGTTCGTCGGGCTCATCGACCTGTTCGCACAGGTGCCGGAGGGGTGCCTGGAGCCCCTCGAGCCCGAACCCCGTGCGGCGCTGAGGGCAGCCCTGCTGCATGGCACGGAACCGACGGACGACCGCAGCCGTCTCGCTGTGCGCCTCGCGTTCCTCGAGGTGCTGCGCACGCTGGCCGCCGCCGGCCCCGTCCTGCTGGTCCTCGACGGCCTGCAGTGGCTCGATGAGCCCACCGCGGAGGTGCTGGCCTTCGCCGTACGCCGCCTCGACGGCCTGGACGTACGGGTGGTCGCCGCCGAGCGGGTGGCGGACGGTGAACAGCCCGAGCGACTGCGCTGCTGCCCGCCGGGCACCACCGAACTCCCTGTGCCGTCGCTGACGGACGACGAGGTGGCCCGCCTCGTGCGCGCCGGCACCGGCGCCGAGCTGCCACCCGATGTACTGCGGGCGATCCGGGACACCGCCGACGGAAACCCCTTGTACGCACTGGAGTTGGGGCGAGCAGTGGCCCTGCGCGGTCCAGTGCCCAGGACCTTCGGCCCGGCGTTGCCTGTGCCCCGAAGACTGCGCACCCGGGTTCTGGGCCGGGCGCGCACCCTGCCGGAGACGGCGCGGCGCACGCTCCTGGTCACGAGCGCCGCCGCCCGTCCCGACCTCACCCTGCTGCGTGCCGCCGGCCTCGCCGATCCCGCCGCGGACCTGGCGGAGGCCGAACGACTCGGTGTGACGGCGTCCGACGCCGACGGAACCATACGATTCCGGCATCCGCTGCTCCGGGCCGCCGTCTATGCCGACGCCCCGGAGCACGACCGCCGGCAGGCGCACACGCTGCTGGCCCGCGCGATCAACGAGCCCGTCGAACGGGCCCGCCATCTCGCTCACGCGTGCCCGCATCCGGATGAGGACACCGCCCGGACCCTGATGTCCGCGGCGGCGTCCGCGCGCCGCGACGGCGCGCTCGGCGCCGCCTGCGAACTGGCCCAGCTCGCCGCCCGCCGTACCCCCGGCGACCGGCCCGCGGACCGGGACGACCGGCTGCTGGCCGCGGCGGAGTACGCCTGCGACGCCGGACAGCCGGACGAGGCGGCCGAAGCCGCAGAGACGGTCCTCGCCGCATCGGGTTCGGCACGCCGCCGGGTGCGGGCCCGGCTGATCCTGCTGCGCAACGCCGGGCAGGCGCTGGAGGGTGCCCACGCGCTCATCCAGGAAGGCCTCCGGGACGCCGTCGGCGATCCGCAGGCCGAGGCCTGGCTGCACCACTGGGCGGCCGTACGCGGCCTGTTGTGCGGGGAGTTGGAGGAGGCGGCCGGGCATGCCCGGCGCGCTGCCCGGCAGGCGGCGGTGGCGGGCGACACGGAGACCCGCACCGGGGCGCTCGCCACGTACGCCCGGGTGCGGTCCCTGGCCGGCGAACCGGTCGCGGCGGACGCCGCGCTGGAGGAGGCGCTCGCCCTGGCCGGCGGCGCCGACGGAGGTCCGCAGAGTTGGCGACTGATCCGGATGCGGGCGATCCTCGCCCTGGACGCCGACAGGGTGGCCGAGGCAGGGGAGCAGGTCGCCGAACTCCTGTATCGCATAGAGGAGTTCGCGGGGGTCGAGGAGGTCATGGCGACACTGGTGTCGCTGACCCGGATCCAGGTGCGGGCCGGGCACTGCCGCGAGGCACTGCACACCGCCGCGCGCTGCTCGGGCGCCACGGCCCAGGCGGCTCCCGCGCTGTACGCGGCCGCGCTGGCGGCCACCGCGGGCGGCACCGCCGAAGAGGCCCGGCAGCTGGCCGAGCAGGCGGTACGCGCCTCGGAGGCCGACGGCGACCGGCTGTTCCTGCTGCGTGCGCTGGCCGTGCTCGGGCAGGCCGAACTGCTCGCCGGCGACCCGCAGGGGGCCGCCTCCGCGGTCGAGGCGCTGCAACGCGTGAGAGAACTCGGCAACGCCATGTGCGCCGCCGACCCGCCCCTGCTGCACTGGTACGGCGACCTGGCCGAAGCCCTGGTCCTCCTCGGCGAGACGGGCGAGGCCGAGGCCGTCGTCCGAGAGGCCTACGCACGGGTGACCGCTGATACGCCCGGCAGCGTGCTGGCGGCTCTCGAACGGGCGGAGGGACTGCGCGAGGCGGGGATCGGCCGGGCGAAGGAGGGGGCGGCGGGGCTGCGTGCCGTCGTGGGCCGGCTGCGTCGGCTGCCCCTGCCCGTCGAGCTGGTGCGCACACTGATCGCGCTCGGCGCGGTCGAGCACCGCTCGCGCCGCAGGAGCGCGGCCCGGGCGGTTCTCGGCGAGGCACTTCAGATCGCCACCCGGATCGGCGCCGCTCCGCTGGCGGCGCGAGCCAGGGAGGAGCTGTCACGGCTGGACGCCGCGGACCGGGGCGGTGAGGCGGGCGCGGGCGGACCCGGACTCGCCCCCGCCGAGGCCAGGATCGCCGAGCTGGTCGGGGGCGGGGCCACCAACCGGGAGGTCGCAGCCCAGCTGTTCATCAGCGTCAAGACGGTGGAGGGGACCCTGTCGCGGGTCTACCGCAAGGTCGGGGTCCGCTCGCGCACCGCGCTCGCCCACGCGATGGCCGTCGCAGTGCTCGCCTCCGGGGCGGCCGTCGACTCCGGCAACGGCGGCCGAGTGGATGTCCTGGCCGGCCGTGACGGTGAGTCGGCCCAGCCGTAGGCAGGCCCGTCGTGCTCCCGACACACGCCGTTGACGTGACATCGGTTGTTAACACATGAAGCAAGGGTTCCCCCGCTTATGGGGGTGGGGCCGGTGTTTCTACGGTGAAGTCGTTCCGCTTCCGGAACAACTCCCCCACTCCCCGGAGGACTTCAGTGAAGTCACGTCTGAAACTACTCGGTCTGGTCGCCGCGCCGGCCCTGGTCACCGCGGTCGTCCCCGCCGCCTACGCCGCGAACGGCGCGCAGCCCCACGCGAACCGTGCCGCCATCGCCGGAGACGTCCTGCCGGGCCTGAAGCAGAACGCCACCCGCACCGGGAAGGTCGCGGCCGGCACACGCATATCGGTGGCGATCAGCCTGACTCCCAGAGGTGGCGGGGCACTTGACTCGTTTGTCGCCAAGGTCAGTGACCCGCGATCGAGTTCGTACGGCCACTACCTGACGAAGCGGCAGTTCGCCGCCCGCTTCGGCCGGACCGACGCCGAGATCAAGCAGCTCAAGGACTACCTGCGCGCCCAGGGCCTGACCGTCGGCACCGTCCACGCGGGCAACCTGCTGGTCGACGCCAGTGGTACCGCCGCCCAGCTGGAGAACGCCTTCGGCGCCAAGTTGTCGACCTGGAAGGACACGAAGACGGGGCGTTCCTTCTACGCCAACGACAGCACGCCGACGCTGCCTGCCGCCATCGCCTCCCTCGTCAGCGACGTGGCGGGCCTCGACAACCGCGTCCAGCTGCACCACCAGGCGACGCCGCGCACCGTCAGCCCGCACAACGGCCCCGGCGGCGGCTACACCCCGGCCCAGCTCAAGGGCGGCTACAACGTCTCCGGCACGTACTCCGGCAGCGGCCAGAAGATCGCGCTGCTCGAGTTCGACGGCTTCCAGCAGTCCAACATCACCACGTACGACAACCACTACGGCCTGGGTTCGCCCGCCCCGACCGTGCAGAAGGTGGACGGCGGCTCCGGCACGCTCGGCGACGGCCAGGTCGAGGTCGAACTGGACATCGAGGTCCTGCACGCGATCGCCCCCAAGGCGAACGTCACCGTGTTCGAGGGCCCCAACTCCGACGCCGGCGAGGTCGACACCTACCAGGCCATCGTCGACAGCGGCATCCCGACCACCTCGATCAGCTGGGGCGCCGCCGAGAGCGCCCGCACCACCTCGGGCATCAACGCGGTCGACGCCGTCTTCAAGGCCGGCGCCGCCCAGGGCCTCGGCTTCTACGCGGCCTCCGGCGACAGCGGCTCCGACGACGCGGGCGACGGCGGCACCTCCGTGGACTACCCGGCCAGCGACCCGTACGTCACCGGCGTCGGCGGCACCAGGCTGACCGTCACCTCGTCCAACACCTGGAGCAAGGAGGTGGCCTGGTCCGGAGGCGGTGGCGGCAAGTCCTCCGTCTTCAAGATCCCCAGCTGGCAGACGGCGGTGCAGAAGAGCGCCGGCGGTGGCTACCGCCAGGTGCCGGACGTCTCGGCCCACGCCAACCCCAGCCCCGGCGTCTCCATCTACTCGCAGGGTTCCTGGAGCTCGGTCGGCGGCACCAGCGCCGCCGCACCCGAGTGGGCTGCGTTCGCCGCCCTGTACAACCAGCAGGCCGCGGCGGCCGGCAAGGCCGACCTCGGCTTCGCCGACCCCGCCCTCTACTCCGCGAGCGGCACCGGCTTCCACGACATCACCAGCGGCAGCAACGGCGCCTACTCCGCGGCCACCGGCTGGGACTTCACCACCGGCTGGGGCTCGTACAACGCCGCGACGCTGGCGAGCAAGCTGCTCGGCTGACGACCGGCGGCTGACGACCGACCGACAGAGCGCGGGCCGGCGGTGATCCCCGGCCCGCGCTGCGGCATGACGTCGAAACCCACGTGCGCCGAACAGCCGGCGGCCACCGGCGCTTCCCCGGCCTCGTGCGCCTGTCCATCGGCACAGAGGACCTCGCAGCCTCAAGGCCGGCCGGCCATCGCCGGTGGTACGAGCGTGAGGAGCCGCTGCCCTGGAGGCTGGTGGTGAACTGCCGGGCGTGCGGCCCGCGTTCGAGGTGTGAGGGTGGCTCGCGCTCGAGGCATGGGCAGCCGGCACTGGTCGTCGGCGGATCGATGGGCGGAATACGGGTGCTGGAACGGGCCGTGTGGCATCCGGAGCGGGCGCGGGGGCTCGCACGATGGGGGTGATGGCCAGGAACCTCGCGACGCTGCCCGCCGGAACTGCGGCAGCGTCATCGCGGGCTCCCGGCGTCGGCGATGGGCACGTGAACCGAGGCCGTTGCCTGGCGACCGTACGGGTGCCGCCACAGGCCCTGTGCCTGAAGCCTCGGCAGGACGCCCTCGCCGAACCAGTACGCCTCCTCCAAGTGCGGGTAACCGGAGAGGACGAACTCATCGATGCCCAAGGCGTGGTACTCCTGGATCCGCTCGGCCACCTCGGCGTGGCTGCTGACCAGCGCCGTGCCCGCACCGCCGCGTACCAGGCCGATGCCTGCCCACAGGTTGGGATGGATCTCAAGGGCATCGGGGCTGCCGCCGCCGTGCGGGGCGAGCATGCGCTGCTGGCCCTCGGACTCACTGCGGGCGGGGCCGGCCTGCACCGACCGCACCGTCTCCGGGTCGAAGCCGTCCAGGAGCCGGTTCGCCTCCGCCCACGCCTGCTCGGAGGTGTCGCGCGTAATGACGTGCATCCGGATTCCGAAGCGATGGGCACGGTTCTGCTCTGCGGCCAGCCCCTTGATCCAGGCGATCTTCTCGGCGACCTGGGCGGGCGGCTCCCCCAGGTGAGTTGGTGCCCTTGGTGACCGCCACCTCGGTGGTGCCGCCGTCGGAAGGGTTGCTGCAGGCGGCGAGGACGAGGGCGGAGGCGAGTCCGAGCGCGACTGCTGCGGAGCGGCGGACGAGGTGGATGGACACGGTCGTTCTGCTTGCGTGGGCGTGCGAAACGGGGTGAGGGGCGATCAGAGGACCTTGGAGAGGAAGGCGCGGGTGCGTTCCTGCTGGGGGTCGTCCAGGACGGCTGCGGGCGGTCCCTGCTCCACGACGACACCGCCGTCCATGAACACCACGGTGTCGGCGACCTCGCGGGCGAAGCCGATCTCGTGGGTCACGACGATCATGGTGGTTCCGGTACGGGCCAGGTCCTTGATGACGTCGAGGACTTCGCCGACCAGTTCCGGGTCGAGCGCCGAGGTGGGCTCGTCGAAGAGCAGCACCTTCGGTTCGAGGGCGAGCGCGCGGGCGATGGCCACACGCTGCTGCTGGCCGCCGGAGAGCTGCCGCGGGTAGGCGTCGGCCCTGTCGGCGAGGCCGACCCGCTCCAGCAGCCGGCGGGCCCTTTCCTCCGCCTCTCTGCGTGGGCGGCGCAGTGCGGAGACGGGGGCCTCGACGAGGTTGTCCAGCACGGTCAGGTGCGGGAAGAGATGGAAGTTCTGGAAGACGAACCCGATGCCGGTGCGCTGCTTCAGAACATCCTTCTCCTTCAGCTCGTACAGCTTGCTGCCCACGCGGCGGTAACCGATGAGCTCGCCGTCGATGCTGATCCAGCCGCGGTTGACCTTCTCCAGGTGATTGATGGTGCGCAGCAGCGTGGATTTCCCGGAGCCGGACGGGCCGATGATCACGGTGACCTCGCCGGTGCGGACCTTCAGATCGACGCCGCGGAGCACTTCCAGCGGGCCGAAGCTCTTGTGGACTCCGTGGACGTCCACCATGACCTCACTCATCGGCTGTCTCCCAGGGGTCCCAGGGCTTTCAGGGGTACGACGGGCCGGCTGCGCTGGGCCGCCGCGGCGCGCAGGTCGCGTACGAACCGGCGGGCACGCTGGATCGGGGTGGGCGGCGGGGTGCGTTGGGTGCCTCGGGCATAGCGGCGCTCGACGTAGTACTGGGCGACCGACAGCAGGGAGGTCAGCACCACGTACCAGGCGGTGGCGACCAGCAGCAGCGGGATCACCCGGCCGTTGCGGCCGTAGATCACCTGCACCTGGTGGAACAGCTCGCCGATGGACATCACGTAGACCACCGAGGTGCCCTGAGCAGGCCGATGATCTCGTTGCCGGCCGTGGGCAGAATGGCGCGCATGGCCTGTGGCAGCACGATCCGCCGGATCTGCCGCAGCCGGGGAATGCCCAGCGCGGCGGCGGCTTCCCGTTGTCCGTGGTCGAGGGAGATGACGCCGCCGCGGACGATCTCGGCGGCGTAGGCGGCCTGGTGCAGCGTCAGCCCGATCACCGCGGCCCCGATGGTGCCGATCAGGCTGTTGCTGTCGACGGACCAGAGCACCGGGCCGAAGGGGATGCCGACGCCCAACTCCTTGTACAGCGCGCCTAGGTTGAACCAGAACACCAGCTGGACGATCATCGGGATGGACCGGAAGATCCAGATATAGGTCCAGGCGACGGTCTGCAGCACCGGGCTGCGCGAGAGCCGCATGAAGGCCACGACGGTGCCGAGGAGGAAGCCCAGCACGGTGGCGTAGGCGGTGAGCTGGAGGGTCACCCACACCGCCTGAACGATCGTCTCGGACAGGACGTAGTCGCGGAAGACGCCCCACTCCCACACCGGGTTGGTGGCCAGACCGTGCACGAACTGGGCGACCAGCACGACCACGGCGACGGCCGCCGTCCAGCGGGCGTAGTGGCGGGCCGGGACGACCTTGAGGGTGGCCGGGTCGTCCGGAGCGGGCGGGGCGGCGGGGGCGGTGCCCGGGGAGGCCGTACCGGACGGGGCGGCGCCAGTGGTGGAGGGCATCGTGTTGTTCCTGCTCGACTCTTATGTGTGCTCGGGCGGGTTGATCCGCGATGTCTCGATCGCGGAGGCGGAGGTGCTCCATTTCTTGAGGATGCGGGCGTATGTGCCGTCCTCGATCAGCTCGTTGACGGCGGCCTGGAACGCCTTGGTGAGCGGGGAGCCCTTCTTGAAAGCGAAGCCCACGTCGAGGCGGTGGTACTCCCCGAGGAAGGTGGTCTGCGACGCGGGCTGTGCGGCCTGGTAGCGCAGACCGTTGATGGTCGACATGATCACGTCGATGCGACCCTGCTGGAGCGCGGTGAGGGTCGCCGCGTTCTCCGAGTAGATCTTCACGTCGTACGGCTTCTTGCCCGCCTTCGCGCACACGCCCTTCTGCGCGGTGAGGGTCGCCTCGAAGGTGGTGCCGGCCCCGGTGCCGATGGTCAGCCCGCACAGCTGGGTGAGGTCGGTGACCTTCGACCTGAGTGCGGTGCTGCCCTTCTTCACCGCGAAGCCCTGACCGTCATTGATGTAGGTGACGAAGTCAATGGTCTTCAGGCGTTCGGTGGTGACGCCGAAGTTGCCGGTGCCGAAGTCGTACTTACCGCTGCCCAGGGCCGGCAGGATCGTCTCGAAGGAGGCGTCCTGACGTTCCAGTCTGACGCCGAGGACCTTGGCCACCGCATCGGCGAGGTCGATGTCCTGGCCGGCGGGCGCCTTGTCCGGGCCGTTCGGGTAGTACGCGCCCGGCGGGAACCCGATCGAGCTGCCGACCCGCAGTGTGCCCGCATTGCGCACGCCGGCGGGCAGCAGGGCGGCTACGGAGTCCACCTTGTGTACCGCGGCGACCGGGTCGTCGGTCGGGGCCGGGGATGCCTGGGCGCCCGCTGCCGTGGTGCCGGGGGCGTCACCGGAGCCGCAGGCGGTCAGGGCCAGTACGGGCAGCAGCGCGATGCCGGCGGCGACGCGCAGACGGGTTCTGATCGCTCGGAGGTTCACCGGTCGGCTGCCTTTCCCGTGCGCGCTGCAGGTGCTTCGGCGGGCAGGTGCTTCTCGAAGGGCAGCGGGCCGGTGGATTCCGGGTCGGCCTCCGTGTCGAACAGCGGGGTGTAACCGGTGGCCAGGTGCAGGCCGCGGGCCTCGGGCCGGCGCGGCCCGGTGGTCAGGCGGATCCGCCGGTGGGCGGAGTGCGTCCAGATCCTCTTCAACTCGGCCGTGGTCGCGTCGTAGTGGCGGAACGCACCGCCCGCGACGGGCTCGCCGTGCTCCAGCAGCAGGAGCAGTCCTCCGTACGGCGGGGTGAACTCCTCGTCGGGGTAGCGGGCGATCTCGGCGTGGGCGTGCTTGCCGATGGGGGTCCCCCCTGCTGAAGAGAATGGTTGAGCTACTGAACTCATTCGCCCACCGCCGCAAGGGTCTGTGTCCCCCGTGCCGCCCGCTCCGCGTCGCGCTTGGCGACCTCCTCACGGACGATCGGGATCACGTACCGGCCGAAGTCGATCGCGTCGCCCAGCAGGTCGTAGCCCCGGGCGGAGAGGATGTCGACACCGAGGTCGTAGTAGTCCAGCAGGGCCTGGGCGACCGTCTCCGGGGTGCCGACCAGGGCGTTGGAGTTGCCTGCGCCGCCGGTGGCGGCGGCGGTCGGGGTCCACAGGGCCCGGTCGTAGCGCTCCCCCGCCTCGGCGATGGCGATCAGCCGCTGTGAGCCGACGTTTTGAGGAGTTGCAGCGTCCGGGGCGCCGCTGCGGTGGTGCCGTACAAGACCGGCCTCGCGCCGCTCCCGAATGGCACCGACCGTACGGTGGGCCTTCTCCCAGGCCAGTTCCTCGGTCGGGGCGATGATCGGGCGGAACGCCACCTGGATGCGCGGCACGTCGGTACGGCCCGCGGCCCTCGCGGCGGCCTTCACCTTCTCGATCTGCTCGGCGGTCTTCTCCAGCGGCTCTCCCCACAGGCAGTAGATGTCCGCCTCGGCGCCCCCCGCGGCGTACGCTGCGGGTGACGAACCGCCGAACGACACCTTCGGGCGGGGCTGTTGAACGGGGAAGACGTCACTGACGAAGTCGTGGAAGCGGTAGTGCTCGCCCTCGTGGTCGAAGGGCTCGTGGCTCGTCCAGATCTTCTTGACGATCCGGATGTACTCCCGGGTGCGGGTGTAGCGCTCGTCCTTGGTGAGCGTGTCGCCCTCGCGACCCTGCTCGTGGTCGTTGCCGCCGGTGATGAAGTGCACGGTCAGCCGGCCCTCGCTGATCTGGTCGAGGGTGGCGAAGGTCTTCGCGGCGAAGGTCGGGTACGAGACGTTCGGACGGTGGGCGAGCAGGATCTGGAGACGGTCCAGTCTGCTCGCGATGAACGCGGCGGCCGGCGCCGGATCCGGCGATCCGGAACCGTAGGCGAACAGCACCCGGTCCCACCCGTGCTCCTCGTGTGCCCGGGCGAGCCGGAGCGTGTACTCCTTGTCGAAGGCGGCGCCGGAGCGCGGGGTGGTTTCGGAGCCGTCGTTGGTGGCGGCGATGCCGAGGAACTCCACTGGCATGGGAGATGGCCTTTCCTCAAGTCTTCGGTGCCGTGCCCGGACAAGCAGGGCTGCTTGCGGGCACGGCGGAGCAGCCCTGCGGCCCGTGGGACGGAACGCCCCGGGGGCTGGGAGAGGGGTGAGCAAGTGTGACGACGCCGGGCAATGGACCTCGGCGAGGCAGGGGCAGGACGGTGGCAGCGCGTGTCCTACGTCTCGTAGGACCGTCCACGCGGGTTCAGCGCGTGTCAGAGCGGGCGTGCGACGGTGCTACGAAGGGAGGAGTTCGGCCCACGACGGGGTGGCCGAGGGAGGGAAGGGCCGATCAGACAGCCCGCTGCCGCTTCAGACGCAACACGCGGCGGACCACACCCGACCGAAGTCGATGTGGCCACGGGTGACCAGGCGCTGCTCGGCGTTCATGTGATTAATTGAGCAGTACATCTCGCGTCTCGTCAACTACGGCCCGGATGCCGGACGGGCGTTGAGCACATCCTGCGCGGTTGACACCTGCGCGCTGTGGCCCCATACGATCGAGGACGGCCCGGCTCCGCCACGTGTGGCGGCCGCACCGGCCGCGTTGAGGGGCGCGGCCGCCGTGATGACGCCGAAACCGGGCCGCATGCCCCGTACCCGCGCCGTCTCTGCGCGCATCCCGATGAACGTGTGGGCTCGTGTGGTCACCGGCGTCCGCGCCTCCCTCCCCTGGAGAGACTCCTGATGGTTTCAACGTCCGACACCACCGATTCCTCCCGCCTCCCGGCATCCGTCCCACCCGATGTACGCCTGGCAGCCCCCGGCCCGGTCCCCGCCGACGACCTGCCGCGCATCGTGCCGCGCCGGCACCTCGGCCGCCGGCTGACGGCCGGCGGGGCGCTGCTGGTCTTCGCAGTGGCGGTCAACTCCGTGGTCCGCAACCGCGCCTTCCAGTGGGATGTGGTCGGCCGGTACTTCACCACCGCCGCCGTGCTCGACGGGCTCCTGCTCACCCTCTGGCTGACCGGAGTGGTGATGGTGCTCGGCTTCCTGCTCGGCACTCCCTTGGCCGTGATGCGGCTGTCCGCCAATCCGGTTCTGCGTACGCTGAGTTGGGGCTATGTGTGGATCTTCCGGTCCACCCCGCTGCTGGTGCAGCTGCTGTTCTGGTTCAACATCGGCGCCCTCTACCCGACGCTCGGCCTCGGCATCCCCTTCGGGCATCAGTTCGTCACCGTCAAAACCGTCAACCTCCTGGGCCCCACCCTCACCGCCGTCATCGGGCTGACCCTGCACGAAGCCGCCTACGCCGCCGAGGTGGTACGCGGCGGCATCCTCTCGGTGGAAGCCGGCCAGACGGAGGCTTCCCAGGCTCTCGGCATCGGCAGACTGCGCACCCTGCGCCGGATCGTCATTCCGCAGGCGATGCGCTCCATCGTGCCGGCCGCCGGGAACATGCTGATCGGCACGCTGAAGGGCACCAGCATCGTCAGCGTGCTGGCCGTGCACGACCTGCTGTACTCCGTGCAACTGGTCTACAACCAGACCTACCAGGTCATCCCGCTGTTGATGGTCGCCACCCTCTGGTACCTCGCCGTCACGACCGTGCTCAGCGCGGGACAGTTCTACGTCGAGCGCCACTACGCGCGCGGCTCCGCCCGTAGCCTGCCCCCCACGCCTCTGCAAGGACTCAAGACGCGTGGGGTCGAACTTCGCGCCCGGTGGGAGAGGGCGACCGCACCCAAGGTCCGCCCGGCGGTGCACGGCGACCGGTGAGCCCGTCGACGGTGTGGCGTTCCCTACATTTCCTATCGGATTACTAGGGAAGCGTTGACGTCCCCCCAGCGCGGTGCGCAGGATGAGGCACATGTCCCCCGCGCAGCAACGACTCGTTCGTCGTCGGCATGTCGACTTTGGTCACGTCGTCAGCGCCGCCTGCTGTCGTGCGTAAGGCACACGGCTGACACGTAGCAGCCTGCCGCTCCGCTCCTCCCCGCCCGTCCCGGGCGATCAGGCGAGCCACGTCCGCCGCACCTGAGGTCCCGACGTACTTCCGAAGGACGACCGCCATGACCACGGCACTTCCAGCCCAGACCACCGCCTCCACCGAGCCTTTCGCGAAGGACGTGCACGGCCACGCACGCGAGCAGCTGACGGTCGGCACAGGGGGCTACGACCACATCGGTGACGGCCGCTCCGTGGATGTCCCTATCGCTCGCCTGCGCCACAGGCTGGGCGCAGCTCACCGGCACCGGATCGTCACGGTACGGCGCGTGGACTACAGGTACGTGCCTGCCCAGCACCCCAACACCCCTTCCTGCCACCGACCTTGAGGAGATCATCGCCATGGGCGTTGCCACTGCGCCGTCCGGCCCCGCTTCGGAGTCCGGCCGGAACGGGCCAGGCCGTGCGCACTGGCTGCGCGTGGCCCGCGAGACGGCGGACGACCTGGCCACGGACGCAGCGGCCCGGGAGCAGGCAGGCAAGGTCCCGTTCGACGAGGTGTTCCGCCTGCGCGAGGCGGGACTGCTGACGCTCCTCATACCGGCCGAGTCGGGGGGAGGCGGAGCGGACTGGCCCACGGCCTACGCCGTGGTCCGTGAGATCGCCGCAGCCGACGGCGCGATCGGTCAACTGCTCGGCTGTCACTACTTCCTGTCGTGGAGCGCCCGGTTTCTCACCGAGCCCTCCCGCGCCGCTCGGCTGGAGCGACAGTACGCGACGGAGCAGTGGTGGTGGGGTGGCGGTCTGGCCCGTCAGGAATCCCCTCTGACGTTGACCCGGGCTCGCGGCGGCCATGTTCTCAACGGTCGGCAGAGCTACTCCACCGGCGTCCTGGTCGCCGACCGCCTCGCCGTACGGGCCGTGCGGGCCGACACCGGCGAACCACTCGCCGTCGTCGTCGATCCCGCCCACCACGGGGTCGGCATAGATGGCGACGCCGATACCTTCGGCCAGCGCCTCGCGGCCGGCGGAAGCGTGGAGTTCGACGCCGTACCCGTTGCCGCCGACGACGTACTCGGTTCCCTGTCCGCGGACGAGGACATCCTGTCTCCCCTCGCTGCTCTGGCCTCTCCGGTCGGGCGTCTCCTCTCCGTCCAGCTCCGTCTCGGCATGGCCGAGGGAGTACTCGACGAAGCCCGGGAGTACAGCCGGGCGAGCCGCTCGTCCCGGCACCCGGCCTGGCCGGGCGACTCTCCCCAGGACCCGCAGGTGCTGGCCGCCTACGGGGAGCTCACCGTGCTCACCCGCTCCGCGTCCGCACTCGCCGATCAGGCGCTGGACGCCGTGCGCCGCGGGCTGACCCGCGGTGAAGACCTCACCTACGACGAGTACGCGGACATCTCCGTCCTCGTGGCCATGGCCGAAGCCGCCGCCTCCCGGGCCGCGCAGGAATCCACCGCCCGCGCTCTCGACATCGTCGGCGCCCGCTCCGCATCCTCGCGGCTGGGCTTCGACCGCTTCTGGCGCAACGCCCGGACCCACACCCTGTACGAGCCCGTCACTCCCCGGCTCCGGGATGTGGGGGACTACTTCCTCAACGGGGCGCATCCGCCGTTCGTCCTGCCTGTCTGACCGTCACCGGTCGCCGCCCCAGAGCGCCGGGGCCTGGCCCGCCCCGCCAACCGGCTGGTTGCGACAGACTCAGGAGCAAGGCAACGGGTGTGCGCGGACCGGAACCACCAGCGGCACCACCGCCTCGGCCAGATCATCAAGGGCGACGACGCCTGCCACTACACCCCCGTCCCCCAGCCTGCCCACAGCGGATGCCGGCCGAGGCCGTACGGGATAATGGGCGCATGCGGATCTCAGCCAGGGCGGACTACGCGGTGCGTGCCGCGCTGCAGCTCGCCGCGTCACGGGACGACGGGCCGATGAAGGCCGAGGCCATCGCCGACGCTCAGGACATCCCGCACAAGTTCCTCGAAAGCATCCTGAACGACATGCGCCGGGGCGGTCTCGTCCTCAGCCAGCGCGGCGGCAACGGCGGCTACCGTCTGGCCAGGCCCGCCGAGTCCATCAGCATCGCCGACGTCATCCGCGTCGTGGACGGACCGCTCGTCTCGGTGCGTGGGGTCCGCCCTCCGGAACTGTCCTACACCGGCCCGGCCGAGTCGCTGCTGCCCTTGTGGATCGCCTTGCGGTCCAACGTGCGCGAGATCCTCGATGGCGTGTCGCTGGCCGACGTCGCAGCCGCCCGACTGCCCGCTGAAGTATCGGCGTTGAGCGACGCGCCAGGAGCGTGGGTGAACCCCTGACACGCTGAGCCGTTTCGCCCTGTCTCAGAATGCAAGATATCGGCGTCCATCATGCGAATACCCTCTTGGGGTGGGCGCCGCCTTCTGCCACGATCCCTACCAGCCAAGTAGGAAAACTAGGGAATGCGGGGTGAGGTCATGCGATCACTGGACCGCGCACTCCTGCTGCTGCCCCTGCTGACCTCGCGTCGCCACATCGACTTCGGCCGCACGTCCAGCGCCATGTGTCGGCCTGTCTGAGCCTCCGCACAACCTGCGGGCACCGCACAGAAGACCCGGTGCTCCGCCACCGTCCCGCCGGCTTCGGCGGGCTGGTCACCGTCGCCCGACAGCACCGCCCGCATTCCCCAGCCGCATGCCCGAGGCGCGGCACGGCTGTGACGGAGGCGCAACACCGTCCCCCACGATTCTCTCGCCGACCCGAGACGGCATTCCGGCTGCTGCGGGTCGGCGAGCCGGGCAGAGGTGCCCGCCCGTAGCCCCCCGCCTCGCTGTGCCGTACCTCCCTGATCATCCCATCCCTGAGAGGACACCCACGTGTCTGCCGCAAGACCGCTCACCACCCTGCGCACGATCGCCGTCATAGCAGCACTCCCCGTCCTGCTGACCGCCTGCGGGTACGGTTCCAAGTCCACTGACGACGGGAAGAAGACCGCGGTCGCGGCGGGTGCCAAGAAGCTCTCCACCGACGAAGTGAAGATCGGCTACTTCCCCAATCTCACGCACGCCACCGCTCTCGTGGGCGTACAGGAGGGCTTCTTCCAGAAGGAGCTCGGCGGCACCACGGTCAAGACCGCCACCTTCAACGCCGGCCCCTCCGAGATCGAGGCGCTCAACGCCGGCTCCATCGACATCGGCTGGATCGGCCCCTCCCCCGCCATCAACGGCTACACGAAGTCCGGCGGCAAGAACCTGCGGATCATCGGCGGTTCCGCCTCCGGCGGCGTGAAGCTGGTCGTGAACCCGAAGAAGATCAAGTCCTTGAACGACGTCAAGGGCAAGAAGATCGCCACGCCGCAGCTCGGCAACACCCAGGACGTCGCGTTCCTCAACTGGATCGCCGGCCAGGGCTGGAAGGTCGACGCCCAGAGCGGCAAGGGCGACGTCTCCGTCGTCCGAACCGACAACAAGATCACTCCGGACGCCTACAAGTCCGGCTCCATCGACGGCGCCTGGGTGCCCGAGCCGACCGCCTCCAAGCTGGTCGCCGAGGGCGCGAAGGTGCTGCTCGACGAGTCGTCGCTGTGGCCCGCCAAGAAGTTCGTGATCACGAACATCGTGGTGCGGCAGGACTTCCTCAAGCAGCACCCGGACGTCGTCGAGGCCGTGCTGCGCGGTTCGGTGAAGACCAATGAGTGGATCAACGCCAATCCGGAGAAGGCGAAGGCGTCCGCCAACACGGCGCTGGAGAAGCTGTCGGGCAAGGCGCTGCCCGCGGACGTCATCGACCCGGCCTGGAAGTCCATCACCTTCCTCGACGACCCGCTGGCCTCGACTCTCAACACCGAGGCGGAGCACGCGGTGACGGCCGGCCTGCTGGACAAGCCCGACCTGAAGGGCATCTACGATCTCACGCTGCTCGACAAGGTCCTCAAGGCCGAGGGCAAGGACAAGGTCGACGACGCCGGTCTCGGCACCAAGTAGCGGCAGCCGGACCGATGAGTTCCCAGGAGGTGACGACCACGCTCGATGTCGCACCGGGCGAGTCCGTCACCCTCCTGGGAGCCTCCGGCTGCGGCAGGTCCACGCTGCTCAACCTGGCCCCAGGGCGCCACTGCGGGAGACCCTGATACGCAAAGTACCGCTTTCCTCAGGCTTCTCAGCGTTGATTCCGGCCGCATGCCAGGTTCTCTGATGGCGTGTCAGCCACTGAGAAGAGCTACCCGGGGTCGGTGCGCGCCACAGGCGGCCCGCGTCAGTCGTGTGTCACGGCCGGCCGTCGACCGCCCGGCCGATCATGTCCACCACTGACTCGACGAATCTCGTCCGGCAACCGCTGCTCACCGATCATCCGGAAGACCACGCTGAGCGGCCCGATCCGCGATTCGGCGGCGGCGATGACGAGGTCCTGCTCGGTGGGCCGGCGCCGGTACATCGCCGCGGTGACATGTTCCTGCCCCGGCCGTCCCGGTCCCCTCCTCGCCGGCTCCACCCGCTCCTGCGCCATGCCGCGGCCCTGGTCGACACATCTCGGCCACGTCGCAGACGGTGGACACGTGCGGCGGTGCTCAGGTGCCCCTCACCGCTCGGCCGGCTCGGCCCCGAGCACACGCCCGGTGATCTTCCCGGCGGGTGTACGCGGCAGCCGCCCATCGGGGTCTCCCCGCCGGCGCCTACTCCCGCGGACGGTCCTCGGCGCGCAGCTCGAACCACATGGTCTTGCCGGTGCCCGTCCGGGTGCTGCCCCAGGCATCCGCGAGCAGCTCGAGGAGTTCGATGCCACGGCCACCCTCCGCGTCCGCGTCGGGCACGTTGCGCGCAGGGCCGGCGGACTCGGTGTCCTCGACCTCGCACAGCAGGCGGGAGTGGCGCAGCCGCAGGTTGAGCCTGAGCGGGCCGCGGGTGTGACGCAGGGCGTTGGTGACCAGTTCGCTGACCAGCAGTTCGGCGGTGTCGGCCAGGTCGTCCAGGGCCCAGTCGCTCAGCTGCGCGGTCACCAGGTGCCGGGCCCGGCCCGCGGAGGTCAGCTCCCGCTGCAGGGGCCAGGAGGCGTCCCAGGCGGTGGCGCGGCCGCGCGGCGCGTCCAGCGGGCGCAGCGGGGCGAGCATGCGGGACCACAGAGCCCACTGCCTGGCGAGCCACGAGGGCATGGCGGTACGCGAGGACCGCTCCTCCCTGCGAAAGGCGATGGGGCAGCCGACGGCCTGGGCGGCCATGGGGATCAGTCCCTTCTGGGCCGGCGGCCGGACGGTCCGCCGGATGGATGTGCCCGGCAGGCGCCAGACCCTTACATGTAGCAGTCGCTACACCTCAAACATAGACGTAGCGGGCGCTACAGTAAATACCTCACCAAAAACAAATAAAAGGAAGGCCGGGAATCCCGCCCTCACGCCCCCAGGAGCCCCCATGCCTCGCCCGCCCGATCCGGCCAAGCGCCGCGACCTTCTCGACAAAGTCCGCGCGTACGTGCTGAGCCACGGCCTGGCGGACCTCTCGCTGCGCCCTCTGGCCCAGGCCCTGGGGACCAGCGACCGCATGCTCCTGTACTACTTCGGCACCAAGGAACGGATGGTCGCCGAGGCGCTCGCCCTCTACGAGCGCCGGCCCCTGCTGCGCACGCGCGACCTGCTGGAGACCGTCGGCTCGCCCACGGACGCCACGGGGCTGCGCCGCTTCATGGAGGAGGTGTGGCGCCAGTTCAGCGATCCCGACGTACGCGCCGCACTCCCTCTGTACCTCGAGATCATGAGTGCCAGCGTGCTTCACCCGGACCGCTACGGGCCCGTCATGCGCGACATCGTCACCGAGTGGACGGGCCTGCTCACCTCGGTCCTCCGTGACCTCGGCATGAGCCAGGACCGAGCCCGGACACAGGCCACCCTCCTGGCAGACGCCTCACTCGGCCTCCTGATCGCCCCTCTGGCGGACGGTCACTGGGATCGGGCCGGCAGGGCCTTCCACGCCCTCCTCGACAGCCTGGAACCGGGGTGGAACCGTTGAGCCCGCGTCGTCACTCCGGAGCGGTCGTCACTCCGGAGCGAAGGAGAAGCTGTGCCACAGGCCGGTGGCCCTGACGACCTGGTCCGCCGCTCCGATGTCCAGATAGACGCTCTGCCCACCCGCCGGTACGGTGCAGTCCGGTGTCGTGTACAGGAGCAAGCTGCTCTGCGTCTGATTGTTGACGTGGGTCACGCCCTCGGGGAAACGGTGACATCTGTCGATCGACGGGTTGGAGACCGTCTCCACGAGCCTGACTCCGTTTCGCGCCACCACCTGACCGGACGCCTGGTCCTGGCAGGCGCTGAGCGCGAGGCCGAACAACGTGACGCCGATGAGCGCGGCCAGTGAGCGTGAAGAAGGCATAGGGCCTCCCGAGGTACGGGTGTTGCCGGGGACGTCGCCCTTCCTTCACTATTCGCCAGGTCCGAGGGACCCGCACGGTGAGGACCGTCCCTGGACCGAACTCAGCGCTCGACGACGGCGACCGGCGCACAGCAAGCGCATCCCGGTCGACGAGCCCGAGCAGGACCCGCGCCTTAGGCTGATCGGGGGGTGCGTCCGGGTGAATCGCACACCGAAAGGGGCGCCCGGATGGTCGACTACCCACTGATCGAGAACCACGGTCTCATCGGCGATGTGCAGACCGCGGCGCTCGTCAGCACCGACCGCGTGGTCGACTGGTTCTGCTCCCCTGCCCGCTTCGAATCGCCGAATGCCTTCGGGGCACTGCACGGTCCGGCCGGCGCACCGGACCCATGCGACCAAGCAGTTGTACCTGCCCGACACGGCGGTCCTGGTGACCCGGTTCATGACCGAGGCGGGTGCCGGCGAGGTGCTCGACTTCATGCCCGTGACCGGTACGACGACCACCTCCCGCCACCGGCTGGTGCGTCTGGTCCGCTGTGTGCGCGGCAGCATGACGTTCCAGGTGGAGACCGCCCCGCAGTTCGACTACGGGCGCACGAAGCACGAGTTGCACATCACTCCGAACGGAGCGGCCTTCGCCGCGGAGGACGGCACGGAGCTCAACTGGGCAACTTCCCCCAGGCGTTCACGCATCTCGCCCTCATCGACGCGGCCCTCACCCTCAACGCGTCGCTCGACGGGCGGTAGTCCGGGCCCGGTTCACCCCGCCGGCGGTGCGGGGCCGAGGAGCACGGGCGGGAGAAGGCGGGGCCCAGGAGGTTTCCGGAACGGACGACGTCGGTCGGGCCGGTGCCCAGCAGGATGTCGTCCTCGCTCACCGGTGCTCCGCTGTGGGGGCGGCGCCCACCGCAGGTGCGCCCGGACATGCGCCGGCCGCGAGGTCAGCCCTGGTCACCGGCGCCGCCGCGCCGCAGGTCGGCGTCGGTGAGGCCCTCCAGCTCGCCATGGGTGTCCACCCAGTACAGCAGGGCGACCGCGGGGATGACGAGCTCACGAACATCGCCACGACGAAATGCCATTACTGCGGGCCGAACATGGGGGTGAAGACCGCCTGCCAGATCTTCACGTCGACCGGGTTGCCCGCGGCGTCGAGGGTGAAGCCCCGCGGGGTGTTCATCCACGAGTTGGCGGCCAGGATGCCGAAGGCGCCGAGCAGGGCCGTGAAAGGCAGGGGCAGTCCGAGCAGGAATTGGGCCCGGGAGGGGAGCCTTCGCCAGCCGTAGAGGTAGATCGCGATGAGCACGGCCTCCAGGAAGAACGCCCATGCCTCGACACCGAACCCGATGCCGAAGACGTCGCCCCACCGGCCCATCATGCCCGGCCACAGCAGCCCGAACTCGAAGGACAGCACGGTGCCGGTGACCACGCCGATCGCGAACTGGACCGCCATGACGGCCGACCACCGCCGGGCCAGCAGCAGGGCGGTGGCGTCGTCACGGCGCAGACCGTAGCCGTGCATGACGAGCGTGATCAGCGGCAGCGCCACGCCCAGGGGCACCAGGATGATGTGGGAGGCCAGGGTGAAGGCCATCATCGATCTGGCCGGCAGCGTCTGCGACGGTACGTCCGCCAGCAGCAGGACCGTGTGCATGGGATGTCTCTCCGGGGGCCGACACGGGTGGGGTGGTCAGCCGCCGGTGGCGAAGCCGGGGAAGAGGGTCATCCCGCCGTCGACGTACAGGGTCGTGCCGACGACGTAGTCCATGAGGTCGGAAGCGAGGGCGACGACGGCGTGGGCGATGTCCTCGGGGTCGCCGATGCGCTTGTACGGGATCAGCCGCAGGAGATCCTGCTGGGCCTCGGCCGTCTCCCAGGCGTTGCGGTTGATGGGCGTCTTGATGGCTCCGGGGGCGACCGCGTTCACCCGGATGCGCTGGGGGGCGAGTTCCTGGGCGAGCGTCGTCATCAGCATCTGCACGCCGCCCTTGGACGAGGCGTAGTTGACGTGACCGGACCAGGGGATGATCTGGTGGACCGAGCTCATGCAGATGATCTTCCCGGCGGAGCAGGAAACCTCCGGGACGACACCGCGCCGCAGGAACTCCTTGGTCGCCTCACGCGCGCACAGGAACTGCCCGGTGAGGTTGACGTCCAGGACCTTCTGCCACTGGGCGAGGGTCATGTCCGTGACCGACGCGTCCCGCTGCAGTCCCGCGTTGGCGACCAGGATGTCGATCGTGCCGAACTCCTGGACCATCCGGTCCGTCATGGCGCGGACCTGCTGCTCGTCGGACACGTCCGCCTCGTAGGCGGCCGCCCGGACCCCGAATCGGGTGATCTCCTCGACCACCTTCTCGGCGTCCTCGCGGCCGGCCACGTAGTTGACCACGACATCGGCGCCCGCGCGGCCCAGGGCGACGGCCGTCGCCCTGCCGATTCCGGAGTTCGCGCCGGTCACCAGTGCCTTCTGGCCCTTCAGCAGGTGGGCGGGGATCACGACCTGGGGCGCCCCCTCGGTGGAACTCACGATGTCCTGCTCCTCCACTGCGTGCCCGCATCCGCCGGGCCCGTCGCCCAGAGGTCCAGGCATCAGGCAAGCACCGGTGCGGGACGGCGGCATCCGGGGGCGGACCGCGTTGCGCTGCCCGGCTGAGGAGCTTCGCCCGGTCGTCGGAGTCCGGGCGGCGTCACCGGGGCGGCGGAGTCCGGACGGCGGTGGTCAGCCCAGCCGTTCCGTCAGGTGGTCGCCCACGCGGAGGGCGTTGGCGATGGCCGTCAGGGACGGATTCACCGCGCCGATGCTCGGGAAGAAGCTGGTGTCGACGACGTAGAGGTTGTCCAGGTCGTGGGCCTTGCAGTTGACGTCCAGGGCCGAGGACGCCGGGTCGGTGCCGAAGCGCACCGTGCCGGCCTGGTGCGCGGTGGCGCCGATCGGCATGCCCTTGTGCAGGTAGATGCTGTGGGACAGCAGCCGGTGCTCGTGCATGCCCAGATGGCCGAGCATGTGCTGCAGTTTGTGCCGCAGTCGCCTCAGGCCGGCGATGTTGTTGCCCTCGTCGAGGGTGAGCCGGATCCGGCCGTCGGCTTCCAGGGTCACCCGGTTGTCCGGCTGCGGCAGGTCCTCCCCGCACAGCCAGAAGTCGACGGCGTGATGGGCGAGGACCTCGAACGGCATGTCCGGCGCCACCGCTCCGGCCCAGCGCGGGGCCTCGCCGTGGATCTGCTCGGCGTCCGACTTGCCGAGCATCTGGATCCCGCCGAGCGGGTACTCCCAGTCGTCCGCGCCCAGGTACCAGTCGTGCAGGGCCAGGGTCTTCTGGAACTGGGTGTCGTTGGGTTCCTTCGAAACGGCCATCAGCGCGAGGTTGTTGTGGCGCATGTAGTGCCGGCCGACGACGTCCGAGCCGTTCGCCAGCCCGCGCGGATGCCGGTCGTTGGCCGAAGCGAGCAGCAGGGCGGCGGAGTTGACGGCCCCGCAGGCCACGACCACGATGTCCGCCGAGAACCGGGCCTCCTCCTCGTCGGAGAGCCGGGCCACGACAGTGGTCACGCTGCGCCCGGTGGCATCGGTCTCCAGCCGCGTCACCCGCGCGTTGGTGATCATCTCCACGTTGGGGTGCTCCAGTGCCGGCTCCACACAGATCACCTGGGCGTCGGACTTGGCGCGCACCAGACACGGGAAGCCGTCCACCCGGTTGCAGCGGATGCAGACGCTGGAGTGGGTGGCCCGGCCGAGCGCGTCCTGGGTGAGGTTGACCCCGATCGGCAGGTGGAAGGGGTGCAGCCCCCGCTTCTCCAGGTCGGTGCTCAACTGCTGGATGCGCGGCTCGTGTTCGACCGGCGGGTAGGCGTACTGCGCACTGTACGGCCCTTCCCGGGGATCCTCACCGTGCCGGCCGTGCACCAGGTAGAGGTGCTCCGCCTGGGTGTAGTACGGCTCCAGGTCGTCGTAACCGAGGGGCCAGGCCGGCGAGATGCCGTCGTGGTGGCGCAGTTCCCCGAAGTCCTCAGGGCGCAGCCGGAACAGCGCCGCGCCGTAGAACTTGGTGTTTCCGCCGACGTAGTAGTTCACTTCGGGCGGGAACTCGTTGCCGTGCCTGTCGAGCCAGAACTCCGGGGCCCGGTACTTGGCCTTGACGAACACGGCGGTGGAGTCCCAGTTGTCGCGTTCGCGCCGCAGGTAGTCGCCGCGTTCGAGGACGAGCACGCGTTTGCCGGACGGGGCGAGGCGGTGGGTCAGGGTGCCGCCTCCGGCCCCGGTACCGATCACGATGACGTCGTACGAAGGCAGGGCGTCCACGGCAACCACCGTCCTTGCTCGTGCTCGCGTGGTCTGCGGGGCCGTTGCGGCTCTTGCCCCCTTCGAACGTACGCGTCGTGCAGGGCTACGGCACTCGGAGGGGGCCGCACACCGGCACGGTCACAGAACGGCGATCGGGTTCACCGGAGAGCCGGTCGCCGCCGGGAGCCGCAGCGGGGCGACCACGCACAGGAAGTGCCGGCGCCCCTGCTCCTCGCACACCCCCACCAGTTCCTCGAGGTCCAGGTAGTCCAGCAGGTGCAGCCCCAGGGCGTTGACCGCCAGCACGTGCACGGGGAACGCGACCTCGGCGACCGCACTCGGTGCGGCGTCGCTGTTGCCGTCCGATCCCAGGACGGACACCCGCCGGTCGGCCACGAAGTGCATCGCCGTCGGATGCAGGCCCGCCCGCGCCCGCGTCACGTCCCACGGCCCGAGGTCACGGCGCCGCAGGCGGTGTCCTACGCGCACGAACAGCAGGTCACCCGGGCCGACCGTGGTCCGCTGGGCGGTCTCGGCCGCGACGAGGTCCTCGGCGGTCACCTGGGCGCCGGGTTCGAGCCAGGGCACCCCGCGCAGGCGCGGGATGTCCAGCAGGACGCCCCGGCCGACGATGCCGTCTCGCACCAGATCGAGGGTGAGCGCTCCGGCCCCGTCCGGTGTCACGGTGCTCGACGGGACGCCGCCGTACAGTTCGCCGTCGAAGATCACGTGGCACAGCGCGTCGAGGTGGCTGTCGACATCACCGTGCACGTTCATGGCGAACCGGTCACGGGCGAAAGCGAGCCCGGGTTCGGCGGGCTCCCGGTGTGTGGGAGCCGTCATCCGGTGGGACGCGGGCTCCGGGCTGTCCGGACCGGAGCGCGTCTCGACGGGCGCGGACAACGACACGGTGCGCCCGCACCGGACCTCGGCGGCGGCCGCCACCACGCGCTCGGGCGTCAGCCGGTCCAGCGCGCCGCGCCGTTGCCCGCCGCCGTCCAGGGCCTGGTCCCGCAGCCGGCGGTACAGGTCGCGGAAGGCGGCTTCGGACAGCGACTGCGGTGCCGTGGGAGGCGCGGGTAAGGGCTGCTGGTGCGAGGTCATCGGGAGCTCCTCCTCATCCGCCTCGGCCGTCCCGCAGAGCTGTCGTCCCGAGTGGCGGCCGGCCGGTGCGGCCGGGGCACGGGCCAGGTCGCTGAAGGACGGTCGGTCCCCCGGGACGTGGCCCCGCATGGACCGGGACCGGCGGCTCGGCCCGCAGCACGTGTTCCCTCGCGGGAGATGGATCCGACCGCGGCACGGCGACCGAGCTCATGCTCACGCCTCCCGCCATTGCACCACTCGGCCACAGGCCGCGCACGTCCGAGCAGTTCGGCTGTACGGCGCTTCCGGTCGGCGTGGCTCGGTGCGGGCGGGCCGGGCGGGATCATGGGGCGCATGGCGCAGCTCGCAACCGGCTCCGGGGTACTCGGAGCCGGTTCCGATCCGCCACGGGAAGGGAGGCGGGGGCCGTGATGCTTTCCCACTCGCTTCGGCACGAGGTGCTCGTCATCACGGTGCACGACAACCCCGGCACCGGCGGGCGGTCCACCCTGCTCACGAGCATCAGCGACCTGCTGCAAAGTTACCGGCCGGCCTCCCCTGATCGTCCTCGACGAGCCGGCGGCAGCCGATCCCGTGGTCGGCGTCGTGCTGCTGGCCGACCGTGTGTGCCATCGCCTCGGACTTCTGCTGTCCGTCGCCACCCACAGCGCCCCCGGGCGACGCCTTCTCGAGTCCGGCGCCGCCGCCGTCGCGGTGGCCACGTGAGGGTCCTCGATGATGTCCTGGTCGGCCGCGCCCCCGCCGCCCGGCCCCGGGCCGTGACCCATGGCCGTGACCGTGTACCACTCGTACCCGTGGGCATGAGCCGGCGGACAGGGGACCTCGCTGTCGGGGAGGTGGGTGGAGCAGCCGGCGGAGATGGCGACGAGCGCGCGGATCCGGTCCGGGAACAGCGCCCCGACGACGGCACCTGGTGCGAGGCGTGGACGGTGCGTGACGTCCTTGTCCACCAGACGGGCAACGCCGAGGAACTGGCCCGGGTGCTGCAGGCGTTCCTCGACCGGTCGCCCGTGGAGACCAGGGGCTTCGACCGTGAGGAACCGTTCCGGCGCCTGTCCGACGCCGAGCTCTGGGTGACGTTCCTGAACCGCTGCGAACGGCTCACCGAGGTGGCCGCGGCCGCCGCACAGGACCTCTCCCCGGACACGGAGGTGATGTGGACGGGCCGGTCCGTTCAAGGCGCCGTTCTTCGCGGAACACATGCGTGAGGAGCTCATCCCGCATCGCTGGGACCTCACCGGCGACGACCGGACGGCCGTACAGGCGCTGAACGAGCACTGGATGACGGAACACAGTGTGGTCTCGGTCGGCCGCCCGCTGCTGAAAAAGGGCCACGCCAGGCTGGACCTGGGACCCGGCGACCGGGTCGAGGGCCGGCTGCGCACGCCGGGCACCGACGACATCGTCGTGACCTCCGACGCCGACGGCAGCAGCATCCGGCTCGCCGCCCCGAGGGCCCCGCCACGATCGAGAGCGACGCGGCCGTACGCGTCCTGCTGCTGTGAGGACGCCGCCCCGCCGACCCGACCCGCTGGCACAGCGACGCCGGACCGGAGACGCTGCGCAGGGTGCGCAGCCTCCTGGGCAGCTACTGACGCCGCGCCGGCCGCCCGGCCGCCCGTCGGGGGCGACCGAGAACATGCAGGCCCGATTCGAGGGATGAAATCCTTTTCAGCCGCAGGGTAGGGTGGTCCTACACACGGCTGAAAGGATGCGCACTCAGGTGGTGACGATCCATGACGTGGCGCGAGCCGCCGGGGTGTCCCCGGCGACGGTCTCGCGTGTCTTCAACGGCGGCAAGGTCACGCCGGAACGCGCCCTCTCCGTCCAGCAGGCCGCCGCGGCTCTCGGCTTCGCGCCGAACCGGGTGGCCCGGTCGCTGCGCATGCAGCGCTCCAGCGTGATCGCCCTGATCATCCCGGACATCGAGAACCCCTTCTTCACCTCGCTCGCCCGCGGGGTCGAGGACGCGGCGCAGCGCACCAGCCTCTCGGTCGTCCTGTGCAACTCCGACGAGGACACCGACAAGGAACGCCGCTATCTCGAGGTCGCCCTCGGCGAGCAGATGGCCGGTGTGATCGTGGCCGCCGCCTCGCAGGACGAGACGGACCTGGCGCCGCTGATCGCCCGGGGCGTGCCCGTGGTCGCCGTGGACCGGCGGCCGCACGCGGCCGAGGTGGACGCGGTGCAGGTGGACAACCAGCACGGCGGCGAGGTGGCCACCCGCCATCTGCTGGAGGCCGGTTACCGCCGGATCGCCTGCATCACCGGCCCCCGGGGCGCCTCCACCTCCGAGGAGCGCCTCGCCGGGTACCGCATGGCGATGTACTCCGCGGGCGACGCCGCCCCGCCCGGCGACGCCTACGTACGGCACGCGGACTTCCGGGTCGAGGGCGGCCGGGCCGCGATGCGCGAGCTGCTGGCGCTGCCCGAGCCACCGGACGCCGTGTTCGTCGCCAACAACCTCATGACGATCGGTGTCCTGGACGCGCTGCGCGAGGTCGGGCGCACTCCCCCGGCCATCGGTGTGCTGTCCTTCGGCGACGTGCCCTGGGCGTCGCTGCTGCGGCCGTCCCTGACCGCGGTGGAGCTGCCCTCGTACGAGCTGGGCCGTACCGCCGCCGATCTGCTGCTGCAGCGCATCGACGGCAAGCCGTCGCCGCTGCAGACCGTGGTGCTGCGCACCAGGCTCCAGGTGCGGGAGAGCACCGCCGGGCCGTGAGCCGGCCCAGCACGCGAAGGGCGCGGTACCGGTCGGGTGACCGGTACCGCGCCCCCTTTGCGGGCCCTGCGCCGCCGCACGCCCGGGCCCGGCGCAGGGCCCGGGGCTACTTCAGTCCGGACGTCTTGATCGACTCCACGATCTGCCGCTGGAAGACGAAGAACAGCACCAGCATGGGCAGTGCCGCGACCGTGGCCGCCGCCAGGATGTAGTTCCAGTTGGAGGTGTACTGGTTCTGGAACGAGGCGATGCCGAGCTGGACCACCGTCAGGGACTGGTCGTTGGTGGCGACCAGCGGCCAGACGAAGGCGTTCCAGTTGGCGAGGAAGAAGAAGATCGCCAGGGCCGAGAGGATGGGCCGGGACATCGGCAGGACGATGTTCCAGTACACCCGCCAGTGGCCGCAGCCGTCGACGATCGCCGCCTCCTCCAGTTCCCTGGGCAGCCCCAGGTAGAACTGGCGCAGCAGGAAGATGCCGAAGGCGTTGAAGATGGCCGGGATGATCAGGCCGGCGTAGCTGTTGAGCAGGCCCAGCTCGCGGGCGACCAGGAACAGCGGGATCAGCACGACCGGGGCCGTGACCAGCAGGGTGGCGAAGATCGCGCCGAAGAGCTTCTCGCGGCCCGGGAAGCGCAGCCGGGCGAGCGCGTAGGCGGCCATGGAGTGGAAGAACAGCGCCACCACGGTGATCACCGCGGAGATGAAGAAGCTGTTCCAGAGGTAGCGGCCGAAGGGGACCTCGGTGAAGACGTAGACGAAGTTGTCGAAGGTGAAGTCCTTCGGGATCAGGTTGCCGTCGGTGACGGTGGCCCGGGTCTTGAAGGACGACGTGACCATCCACAGCACCGGGACGATGCTGATCAGCGACAGGACGACGGCCAGGGCCGTGAGTCCCGTGCGTGAGGAGCGAAGCCGGCGCCCACCCGCCCGGCTCGTCAGGGCGTCACTCGCCATCGTCGAACCTCCCGCCTGAAGTGAACTTGAAGATCACGGCGGAGATCACGACCATGATCAGCACCAGGAACGAGCCCATGGCCGACGCGTAGCCGAACTCGCCGAAGCCGAAGGCCTGCTGGTAGATGTAGAAGATCGCCAGTGAAGTGCCGTTCGCGGGGCCGCCGTTGGTCAGAACGAAGATCAGGTCGAGGCCTCCGGTGATGGCGGCGACCGTCGACATCAGCAGGACGAAGAAGCTGGTGGGGCGCAGCAGCGGCCAGGTGATGGTGCGGAAGGTGGTCCACGGTCCCGCGCCGTCCAGCTTCGCGGCCTCGTAGAACTCCTTGGGGATCTCCTGCAGGCCCGCCAGGAAGATGATCATGTAGTAGCCCATCATCACCCAGACCATGATGGCGATGACACAGCCGAGGGCCAGGGAGGGGCTGCCGAGCCAGGACCTGCCGTCGAAACCGGCGGCCCGCATGGCACGGTTGACCGCGCCCGTCTGGTCGTCGAGCAGGAACTTCCACAGCACGCCGACCACCACGAGGCTGATCACGTACGGCAGGAAGAGCGCGGTGCGGTAGACGCCGACGCCGGGCAGCTTCTGCTTCACCAGCAGGCCGAGGCCGAGGCTCACGCAGAACAGGACGGGGACGAGGGTCACGACGTACTCGCCGGTGATCTTCATGGAGTCCCAGAACAGCGGGTCGTGCATCATCCGCCGGTAGTTGCCGAGCCCGATCCACTTGTACGAGCCGAAGCCGCTGACCTGGAAGAAGCTCAGGGCGATGGAGAGCACCATCGGGATCGCGACGAAGACGAGGAGCCCGAGGACGTCGGGGGCGAGGAACAGGCCCGCGGCCAGCCATTCGCGGTGCTTGCGGCCGAGTCTCGGTGTGTCCGCGGAGGCGGGTGCCTGCGCCGGGGCCGCGGCCCGCCGGCGCTGTTGTGCGGCGACGCTGCTCATATCAGGCTCGCCCCCTTGTAGCTCTTGGTGTACGCAGCGATGGACTGGGCGGCTCTCTCCGCCTCACCGGCCACCCCGCGGCCGGCGAGCATGGTGCCCTGGATGGCGTCGGAGATCGCCTTGTAGACGACCGGGGGATAGCGCGGCTCGGCGCGTCCGCCGGGGAAGATCTCGTCCTTGAACTTCTTCATGATCTCGGAGTCGTAGCCGCCCTTCGCGGCGCCCCGCTCCAGGGCGCTGGCGCGCGGGGCCACGTCGGACTTGGCGCCCACGCACCAGTCGACCATCCGGTTGATCGAGTCGTCCTTCATGGAGCCGAGCGCCCAGACGCAGAACTCGGCCGCCGCCTCGGGGTTGCGGCCCTGGGCGTTGGCGCAGAAGGACCAGCCGCCGAGCGTGGTGACGTACTTGCCGCCCGGCGGGACGGGGAGCTTGAAGACGCCGTAGCGGTACTGGGGGGCGAACGCCTTGAAGCTGGACACGTTCCAGATGCCCTGCTGCCACAGGGCGACGTTGCCGCCCTTGAAGCCGCCGATCACGTCGTCGGCGGCGGGCACGGTGCGCGGGGCGATGCCGTGGCGTACGGCGTCCTGCCACAGCGCGAGGGCCTGGCGGGTGGCCTGGGAGTCGAAGACCACCTTGCCCTGGTGGTCCAGGACGTCGCCGCCGCCCTGCCACATCCACGGGTACCAGGTGAAGTTCTGGTAGTAGCCGGGCTGGGTCTCGAAGACGAGGCCCGCCCGGGTCTTCGTACGCAGCTTGTCGCCGATGTCGAGCATCTGGTCCCAGGTGGTGGGGATGTCGGCCTCGGACAGGCCGGCCTTCTCCCACACGTCCTGGGCGTAGAACATGGCCAGCGGCTCGATCTCCATGGGGAGGGCGTAGACCTTGCCGTCGACCTTGCGGCTGTCGAGCGCGGAGCCGTAGTCGTCGATGGCGGCCTTGTCCATGTGCGGGGTGAGGTCCGCGAGGACACCGCCGTTGTAGTAGCGCAGGAAGTCGCCGGGCGAGAGCAGGAAGATGTCCGGGCCCTCGCCGGTGGCGAAGGCGGACGGCAGCTTGAAGCCGTTGAGGTAGGTGGGCTGGGGCAGATAGACGAGGTCGATCTGCTGCTTGTGGGTGCGGTTCCAGGTGGCGACCATGTCCACGAACCACTTGGACTGGGCGTTGATCGCTGGGTCGGGTGAGCGCTGGGGTCCGTAGAAGTTCCAGAACTGGAGGTTGCCCCCCTTCGCCTGTGCCGTGCCGCAACCGGTGAGCAGGGCCGGGGCGGCGAGAGCCGCGCCGGCGCCCGCCGCCGCGGTGAGGACACGCCGGCGTGACGTGGTGGCCGGGCGCCCGGCGTCGTTGCCGTGCTGGAGCATGTGTGCGCTCCTGTCGGAGTGGGATGGGGCCGGATGAAGGAAGAAAAAGGGGGGTGGCGGACGGAGAACGGGGCTTGCGGTCAGTCGACTTCGAGGGTCAGCAGGTCGGGCGTGACCGGACGGGAGGCCGAGCTGGGGGCGTCCAGGTAGAAGAGCGAGGTGCTGGCGATGTCGTCGCTGGTGTGCCGGTACCGGTGCGGCAGGCCGTTGCCCTGGCCGGGGCCGATGCCGAGGCTCTGCACGGTGACGCGCAGGTCCTGGGAGAAGCGGACGGGATCGAGGACGTGCCAGCGGTACATCCCGAACCGCTGCTGGCTGCGGTAGAGCCCGTCGGAGGGCAGGATCTGGTTCAGGCCGAGGTAGGGCGTGGTGTAGGCGGTGTAGCCCTGGCCGGGGACGTCGAAGTTCCAGGCGCCGCCGAAGTAGTCCTCGGTGCCGGTGCCGCAGATCGTCGGGAACTCGTCGTCGCCGTCGAGGTAGAACTTGAACTCGCCCTCGCCCCACCAGCCGGGGCTGTTGACGCCCCAGGCGAGGTAGGTGCCGACATAGCTGCCGGCGCCGGTGACCCCGTCGAGCAGGGTGTGCACCTCGCCGTACGGCACGGGGTGGCTGCGCCGCCACTGCGCGTGGAAGTAGGAGGCGTCCTCGCCCACCTCGTCCAGTTCGTAGTCGACCTGGTAGTAGAGGGTGACCTTCTCGGCGGTCAGGTTCTCCAGGGTGACGCGTGCGCGGCGGCGGAACGGCATGGGCCAGTACGCGTTGAAGCCGCCGTTGGGGTTGGCGGCGACGGGCACGGACGAGACCTGGCTGAAGGTGTTCCAGCCGTTGCAGAAGAAGTCGCCGAGCGGGACCTCCACGGCCGGGGTCTCCTCCCCCTCCCAGTACATCCGCAGCAGGGTGCCGCGCCAGGCCGTGTGCGGGTCGGTGGTGCACCACAGGTGCCGGACGGTGCCCGGCCCCTCGATGTCGGCGAGCACCGCGGTCTCGCCGGCGGCGATGTCGATGCTCGGGGAGATCTTCCAGCCCGGCCCCAGCCTGCTCGCCGCGACCGCTCCGGTGCCCTCGGTCGCCCGGCCGCCGCCGGACTTGGCGCCGGTGAAGTTCTCGGCGCTGATGGAACGGCTCACGGCACGGGTCCTGCGGGCGATGCCGTCGAGTCCAAAGGTCGTCATCGTGTTCTGTGCCTTCATGGGTGGGGTGCGGGGCGGGCCCGGAGCCGGGCCGCGCAACCCTGTGAAATCCATTTCAGCGAAAAGTAGGGCCGGTGTCAGAGGGTGTCAAGGGGTGAGATCCAAGCGCACGCCGACGACTTCATCCCACCCGAATTGCGTAATTTATTCGGCTTGTTACGGCTCTTCTCGGCCACAAGGCTCGACTCTGCGCGGCATCTTGACGCTGAAATCGATTTCTGCGAGCGTGCACGTCATGCCTCGCAAGTCTCCCAACGCAGTCATCGGTGTGGACATCGGCACATCGAGCAGCAAGGGCGTCCTCGTCGGCCTCGACGGCACCCTGATTCGCTCGGCCGTGCGGGAGCACACCCCCTCACGGCCGGGTCCCGGCCGCTTCGAGATGGACGCCTCCGTGTGGTGGCACGAGTTCGCCGACATCGCCCGCGAGCTGACCGGCCCGGACGACACCAGCGTGCTCGCCGTCGGGGTCAGCGGCATGGGCCCCTGCGTCCTGCTCACCGACGAGCACGACACCCCGCTGCGTCCCGCGATCCTCTACGGCGTCGACACCCGCTCGGTCCGGCAGATCCGCCGGATCGAGGAACAGCTCGGCGCCGAGGAGATCATCCGCCGGTGCGGCTCCGCGCTCACCACCCAGGCCGCCGGGCCGAAGATCGCCTGGGTCGCCGAGGAGGAGCCCGAGCCGTACGCGCGCGTCCGCCGCCTGTACATGCCCAGCTCCTGGCTGGTCCGCAAGCTCACCGGGACTTATGTGCTGGACCACCACTCGGCGAGCCAGTGCACCCCGCTCTACGACACGCTCGCGGGCGAGTGGTACGGCCCCTGGGTCGCCGAGGTGGCCCCCGGTATCGAGCTTCCGCCGCTGCGCTGGTCCGGCGAGGCGGCCGGCACCGTCACCGCCGAGGCCGCCGCGGCGACGGGCCTGCCGGCCGGCATCCCCGTCACCACCGGCACCATCGACGCCTGGGCCGAGGCCCTCAGCGTGGGTGCTCAGCACACCGGTGACCTGATGCTGATGTATGGCACGACCATGTTCCTGATCCACACCGTGCCGAAGCCGCTCACCAGCCCGTCGCTGTGGGGCACCGTCGGCGCCCTGCCCGGCACCCGCAACCTGGCCGGCGGCATGGCCACCTCGGGCGCCGTCACCAACTGGCTGCGCGATCTGTTCGCCGCCGGCGACCACGCCGAACTGACCCGCCTGGCCGCCGAGTCGGGGCCCGGCGCGGGCGGGCTGCTGATGCTCCCGTACTTCTCCGGCGAGCGTACTCCGATCATGGACCCGGACGCCCGCGGGGTGATCGCCGGACTCACCCTGTCCCACACCCGCGGCGACCTCTACCGGGCCGCGCTGGAGGCCACCGGCTTCGGGGTACGCCACAACATCGAGGTCATCGAGGAGGCGGGCGGCGACATCCGCCGCGTGGTCGCCGTCGGCGGCGGCACCCAGGGCGCCCTGTGGACTCAGATCGTCTCCGACATCACCGGCCGGCCGCAGGAGCTGCGCAGCACGACGATCGGCGCGAGCTACGGCGGTGCCCTGCTCGCGGCACAGCTCGTCGGGGACGCCGGGATCGACGACTGGAACCCGGTGCGGGAGACGGTGACGCCGTGTGCGGAGCGGCGGCGGCGGTACGACGAGCTGTACGGCCTGTACCGGCGGCTGTACCGGGAGACTTCGGCGACCGTGCATGCCCTGGCCCCGCTGCAGGAGCGCTGAGCCCTTCCGAGTCCCAGGCCAAGGGGCTCCGCCCCTTGAACCCCGCCAGGGGTCTCCGCCCCCTGGCCCCCCGGCCTATGCCCACCCACCACCCGTCTCGGTCGGCTGGAAAGGCACCGAACCCGACTCGGTCGGTTGGAAGGGCGCCCGACCCTACTCGCCCGACTCGGTCGGCCGGAAAGCCACCGGGCCCCCAACTCACCCCATCCGCACGACCGGAAAGGCACCGGCCCCCCAACTCGCCCCACCCGGAGGGCGGGAAAGCCACCGGCCTCCCAACTTGCCCCACCCGGACGCCGGAAAGGCACCGGACCCCGACTCGCCCCACCCGGACGGCCGGAAAGCCACCGGACCCCGACTCGCCCCACCCGGACGGCCGGGGGTGGCCCCGCCCCCCATACGCACACCCAACGGAGATCGCATGACCACGTACGCCCTGCCCGTCCCGAGCCGGCCCGTTGCCGCCGAGCCGCGGACCGTCTACACCGTGGCCAGCGGTGACCTGCGCCCCGCCGCCAACGTCACCTGCTGGCCGACCCAGGAGAAGCTGGAGAAGGACCTCGCCGCGGCGCTGACCGACCTCGGGTGGCAGGTCCGCCGTGGGCATGCCTTCGACGCGGCCAAGGGGCACGGCTTCATCGACAGCCAGCGCGCGGGCATCGAGGTGTTCAGGACACTGCCGAAGGACGCGCCGCTGATCGTCGTGGAAGGTGTCTGGCAGTACAGCCACCACGTCCTGGCCGGGCTGCGCGACCACCGGGGACCGATCCTGGTCGTCGCCAACTGGAGCGGCGAATTCCCGGGCCTGGTGGGCCTGTTGAACCTCGCGGGCAGCCTCACCAAGGCCGGGCGCGCGTACTCCGTGCTGTGGAGCCCGGACTTCACCGACGACTGGGCTCGCGACGGCCTGCGTACCTGGCTGGAGACCGGCACCCTCACCCACGACACCAGCCATGTCCGGCCGTTGCCGCCGCTGCCCGAGGACCCAGAGACCGAACTCGGCGTGGCCCTGGCCCGGCAGCTGCGCGAGGAGAAGGCGATCATCGGTGTCTTCGACGAGGGCTGCATGGGCATGTACAACGCCATCATCGACGACGAGTTCCTCAACCCGCTCGGCATCTACAAGGAGCGGCTGTCGCAAAGTGCCCTGGTCGCCGAGATGAACAAGGTCTCCGACGAGGAGGCGCAGGTGGTCCGCGCCTGGCTGGACCACGCCGGCATGACCTTCCACACCGGTACGGACGAGGCCACCGAGCTCACCGACGCCCAGTTGCTCAGCCAGTTCAAGATGTACATAGCCGCGCTGCGCATCGCCGACGACTTCGGGCTCGACGCGGTCGGCATCCAGTACCAGCAGGGCCTGAAGGACACCGTCCCGGCGAGCGACCTCGCCGAGGGTCTGCTCAACAACGTCCAGCGCCCGCCGGTGTTCAGCCGCGACGGGGCCCGTGAGCTGTACGCCGGCGCGCCGCTGCCGCACTTCAACGAGGTGGACGAGGGTGTCGCCGTCGACTCCCTGGTCACCAACCGGATCTGGACGGCGATGGGCCTGGACCCGGCCACCACGCTGCACGACATCCGCTGGGGCGAGGAGTACGACGGCCGGTTCGTGTGGGTCTTCGAGATCTCCGGCTCGGTGCCCGCCTCCCACAACGGCGGCTACCACAAGTCGTACAGCATGCGGCAGCCCCCGATGTACTTCCCGCTCGGGGGCGGCACGCTCAGCGGGGTCTCCAGGCCGGGTGAGGTCGTCTGGTCCCGGGTGTTCCTGATGGACGGCCGGCTGCATGTCGACCTCGGCCGGGCCACCGCGATCGAGCTGCCGGCGGAGGAGACCCGGCGCCGCCTCGAGGCCACCACCCCGCAGTGGCCGATCATGCACGCGGTGCTGCACGGTGTCAGCCGCGACCAGTTCATGGCCCGCCACCGCGCCAACCACCTGAACGTGGCCTACGCCCCCGACGCGGAGACGGCCGACAGGGCGCTGCGCGCCAAGGCCGCCCTCTTCGCGGAGCTGGGCGTCGAGGTCCACCTGTGCGGAGACGTGGCGCTGTAGCGGACCGGCGGGCGGCCGTCTGTCCGACGAGCGCGCCCGCCCAGGACTTCGCGGTGTTCCGCCCGGCCCCCGTACGGGCGGAGCACCGCGAACCAGAGGAGGGGGCCGACGGTGCGGGTGAGCCGGGAGGGTGTGTGGACCGATGTCACCGGTCTGCGGGTGACGCCGTCCTGTCCGATGCCTTCGGCCGCCGGTACGAACCCGACGTACGTCTTCGGCTTGGAGGCCTGTTTCCGCTGAACCGCGGACTCCTGCCCGGCAGGAGGGCGCGCGGCGTGGACCGCTACAGCCCCTTGACGGTCTCCTGGATGAGGTCGTGGCCGAGATCGAGGCGGACGCCGTCGGGATTCCTCAGCCCTGCGTCGGAGTACCAGGAGGCATCCGCCTCCGGGTGCGGCCCGACGACTCCGACCCGCCCCTTGCCGTACGGCGCGACGACAGCGGCGGCCGTGCCGTTGTCGTACCTGGCGAGTACGGACACGTCCGCACCGCCGGCCGGCACGAAGTACGGCCCGTCCTGGAAGTACATGTGACGCCGCTTGCCCTTCCAGGTCACCGGCACGAGCGTGTCCGTCGCGTCATGGACCGAGGCGCGCGGTGAGGTGATGTACTGGTCGGTGTCGCCGGGCAGCAGGCCGAACCCCGGGTCCTTGTCGGCCAGATAGCCGCCCATGCAGAATCCGAGGTAGCGGCCGCCGGCCCGCGTCCAGTCACGGATCGCCCCGGCGGCGCCCCTCAGCTTCGTCCAGGTGCCGCCGAGATCGTCGTTGCCGCCGGGCTGTGCGTAGACGTCGGCGTCCGCCAGACCGGCCGCGGTCAGGGGGACGTCCTCGTCGGGGCCGACGTAGGCGACCGTGAACGGACGCGGGGCCTTCTTCAGCACCGCGGCGACCGCCTCGGCGCATCCGTCACAGGCCGCGGGCCCTCGGTAGACCAACGCCAGCAGCGGCTCGGCCGCCCGCGGGGAGGAACCCGTCCCGGCACAGGCGGCGGCCGTCCCGGTGAGCAGGGTCGCGGCCGCGGCGGGAAGGACCCGGCCGAGCAGCCGGCGCCGGTCGATGGAGGGAACGGGAGGTATCACGTGCCGCCGCCTGTTCTTCCGGAGGAACCGAGCCACCCCATGATCGCCAGTCCGTGCGGTGCGCCGCAAACCCCCGGCCGGCCCGGTCGTCGGCCGGGCCTTGTGTGCCGTGCGCGGATGCTGGTACCTCTGAACCACGTGACCAGCCGAGTCCTTCTCCTCTCCCCCGCCATGAGCGCGTCGCTGCGCCAGGCCCGCTTCGACGACGGCGGCTCGATCGACGGCAGCGGAGCGGCACGTGCCCGCTCGGCGGCCGGAACCCTGCCCTCCGCGGTCCGTGTCCTCACCTCCCCCGGCGTGCGCTGCCGGGAGACGGCCGCGGCGCTGGGCCTCGACGGCCTGCAGGTACCGGAGTTGGCGGGTCTCGACGTGGGCCGCTGGCGCGGGCGCACCCTGGAGGAGGTGGGGGCCGCCGAGCCGGAGGCGGTGGACCGCTGGCTCACCGACCCCGAGTGCGCACCGCACGGGGGTGAGTCCGTGCGGGATCTGTGCGGACGGGTCGCGCGCTGGCTGGCCGAGGCGCAGGAGTGGGAGGGCCGTACGGTCGCCGTGGTCGAGCCGGAGGTGGTGCGGGGGGCCGTCGTCCATGCGCTCGGCATGCCCGCGGCCGTCTTCTGGCGCCTCGACGTGCCGCCGCTGACCGTGACGGAGCTCAGCGGCCGGGCCGGGCGCTGGAATCTGCGGCTGGGGTGTCCGCTTGCCGCGGCGGAGGCCGATTAGGCGGAACGGCACAGGGCTCGGCGGGCGGTTCCGCCGGGCCCTGTGCCGTACGCGGGGAGTCAGTGCGCGGCGGGAACCGCTCGCCGGTTCGCGGCCGTAACCGGCTTGGGGTTCAGCAGCCGTTCGGCCAACTCGCCGAAGGCGAGGCCGAATCCGGCCCACAGAGCGGTCTGGATCGCCAGTGCCGAGAGCCGGAACCGCCACAGCAGGGTGGCGGGGAAGCCCTTGGGCACCTCGTTGACGGCGGGCAGGAACTGGTAGGCCAGGCCGATCACGACGGTGAACGCGATCACTGCGGCCACCGTGGCCCACCAGGTGCCCAGGCGCGGGGCGAGCCGCTTGCCCAGGATGGTGGCGGCGACCGCCAGCAGGACGCTGAGCAGCATCATCAGGAAGTACAGGGTGGTCCGCTTGCCGATGGTGTCGGGGTTGCCGACCGACGGCGGGTTGGCCGGGTACTTCAGGAACGGGACGACGTACACGGCGAGCAGCGCGCAACCCGACAGCAGCAGTGCCGTGGCGCGCGGGCCGAAGCGGCCCACGCGGCCGAGGGCGAAGCAGAAGGCGAGCGCGGCGATGCCGCCGAAGGCGACGCCGTAGACGAGGACACCGGTGGCGAGGCCGGCGGTCGACTGCAGGGAGCGGGAGACGACCTCCATCTCGTGCTCGTGGGAGTGAGCCTGCTCGAAGCTGATGGCCTTGTCGACGTTCGGCTCACCGAGCACGTAGGCCACGACCAGGGCGAGCACACCGGCCGCGAGACCGGCGAGCATGCCCCGGACGAGAAGGTTCCGTACGGTTGCGGAGTTCATGGGCGCGGTGTTCGTCGCGTCAGTGGCAGGGGAAGCCCAGCAGGTGGCGGGCGTCGTGCACCCACTCGTGGACGTCCGTGCCGTTGAACACGGAGGTGGCGCCCTGCTCGGCGCCGACGAAGTAGAGCAGGATCAGCATGAGGATGCCGAAGAAGACCGCCCAGGGAGCAATCGCCTTCAGCGGCAGCTGGGCGGGAACGACGGGGGTGGTGGCTGTCGGCTGGGCGACGGTCTGCGCCATGGCAGGACCCTCCTCTGGGAGTTCGCGTCCCATCTCGGTGGTGCACAGGACGACGACCACGGGTCTGACTCACGAGCCCCTGGGGGTCCCGCATACAGTGGCGCGACCGTGCCGGATTCCCACCGGCTTCCGTTTCGCCGTCATCGATATCGGATCGACCGTACCGCGTGACGCGCGCATGACCAAGACCGCCTCTCTCCCAAGTGATCTTCCTCTCCCACCTGGTGGGACGGTACGGGACCGGTGGGTCAGCGGGAATCCGTGCGGCGCCGCGGCGGGGTGAAGGCGTACAGGCCGAGGATGTCCGGTAGGGGGGCCACTCCGGGGCCGCCGGAGCGGACCCAGGTGACGATGTCCTCGGTCGCGTCGGGGTCGTTGACGAGCCCGAGCCACACCGGCCGCGCGCCGGCGGCCCGGCCCGCGGCGGACGGCTGTACGACGACGACGTTGGCTTGGTCGCACACATCGAGGCAGTCGGAGATGCGCACCGGCACCTCCGCCCGCAGACGCGCGGTCTGCGCCGCGTGATCGACCCCGGTCACCTTGGGACTGCCGCAGCAGCAGTCCCGGCACACGACGACCCGGCACGGTGCCGCGCCGCTCCCCGCCACGGCGTCGTCCGACGCCTCTTCCGCCGGCCTCTCGGGCACGCCGCGTCACTCCCCGCCGTCGCCTTGTGTCGCCGGTCATCATTCCACGGCGGAGAACACCCGGTTGCGGAGGGCGTGTTCGGCCGTGCACGTGGCGGGAAAAAGGGTTGGGCGGGTTGATCATCGATCTGTTAGCTTGCAGTTGACCGTGTACCAGCCGAGGAGGTGAGACCCATGAACGCTGCATTCGTGTGGGTGCTCCCCCTCGTCGTCACGGTCGGGCGATCGACGTAGGTGTCGCCGGGAGCGCCTCGACAACAAGGCACTCCCGAAAGGCAACACGCCATGAAATCTCTGCAGTTCATCTCCGAGTCTTCCGCCGACGGCGTGATCGAACGCGACTTCACCCTGGGCGAGGTCCCCGGTGTCCTCTGGTCGCCCGCATCCGGCGCGGACCGTGCGCCCCTGGTCCTGATGGGCCACGGCGGCGGCAACCACAAGAAGCATCCTGCGATGGCGGGTCGTGCGCAGCTCCTGGTGAGCGGCTGCGGCTTCCACGTCTCCTGTATCGACGCGCCCGGTCACGGCGACCGGCCGCGCACGGCACACGACGAGCAGGAGATCGCCGAGCTGTTCCGGGCGAGGGCGGCGGGCGAGCCGGAAGGCCCGGTCGTCGTGCGCTACAACGCCCACCTGGCGGAGCTCGCCGTACCCGAATGGCAGGCGACCCTGGACGCCCTCCAGGAGCTTCCGGAAATCGGCGCCGATGGGCCGGTCGGCTACTTCGGCATCAACATGGGCACCGCGATCGGCGTGCCGCTGGTGGCGATCGAGCCCAGGATCACGGCCGCGGTCTTCGGTCAGCACTGGCCCGACGTCCTGGCGGAGAAGGCGAAGCAGATCACCGTCCCGATCGAGTACGACATGCAGTGGGACGACGAGCACATCCCGCGCGAGGCCAGTCTGGCGCTGTTCGACGCCTTCGCCTCGAAGGAGAAGTCGCTGCACGCCAACGCGGGCAGGCACAAGGAGCTCCCCCGGTTCGAGGCCGCCAGCGCGGTCCGGTTCTTCGCCCGGCATCTCGGCCGAACGGCCACCGTGCCTGCGTGACATGAGCGGTGGCGGCGCCCGGCCTGCCGGTCGGGCGCCG
>NZ_JBEPBF010000069.1:0-52254 GCF_040298985.1 Streptomyces sp. NPDC001093
CCGTTCGAGGTCGGCGATGTCGGCGAGGGCGCTGCGCGGCGGCCGGCCGGCCTGGGTGCCCTGGCCGCCGGGGCCGTCGTAACCGCCCGTGCCGGACAGGGCGTCGAAGGGGTCGCCGGCCGACGGGACGAGGGGGCCGTCGCCGGTGACCGGGCCGCTGGTGGGGCCGGCCGGACCCTGGGGGCCGCCGGGACCGCCATGGCCGTGCGGGCCGTTGAAGCCGCTGGGACCACCGGGGCCGCCGAGGCCGCCGTGCCCGTTCGCACCGGGGGTGCCGGGGAAGCCGTTCTGGCCGTTCGCGCCGGGGGTGTCGCCGAAGCCGTCGTGGCCCCCCGGACCGGCCGGACCCGAACCCGTCGCGCCCGCGCCGCCGAAGCCGTCCTGGCCGCCGTTCTCCGAGAAGTACGGCAGGTCGTCGCGACGCGTGTCGCCGCCGGACGCGCCGGGGCGGGAGCCGCCGCCCAGCGGACCCGCGTTCAGTGCCTCGGTGACGTCGAAGGAGCCGGTGCCGCCACCGTGTCCGGGGGCGACGGGGCCGCCGGTGGCGCCGGGCAGGCCCTTGCCGGCGCCGGAGCGGGTGCCGCCCGGGACGGTCATGGAGCCGACCACACCGCCGGGACGGCCGCCGCCGGGACGTGCGCCGGTGGTACCGGCCGCGCCGGATGCCCCCGAACCACCCGGACGGGTGCCCGACGCACCGGGGGCGGAGCTGGAACCGCCGGGGATTCCAGCCCCGTTCGTGCCGCCGCCGCCCGGACCGCCCTTGCCGCCGGAGGACTTGCGGGGCGCGAACCAGTCGCTGGTCTTCTCCTCGGCCTGGGCCGCGGGCTCGGCAGGGGATTCGGCGATGCCGGCGGCGGTCCGGTCGGCCGCGGGCAGCGGGCCGGTGTCGGGCGCCTCGTCCCGGATGCTCTCGCCGTCCCCGACGGGCTTGCGCACGACGACCGGCGGGATGGGCCGGGATCCCGGGATGTTGATCCGGATCCGGGTCGTCAGCGTGGTCTCGGTCTTCTTCTCCGGTCGCGTGGCCGAACGGCCGGCGTCCGTACCGTCGTCGGAAGCCATGGGGGTCCCGTACGGCGGCGTGCCGGAGGGGTATGCGGCTCCGCCGCGCCCGTCGGGCCCGGAGGACGGAGTGTCAGTTTCACGACTCAAGGCAGGTTCTCCCAGTTGGCTCCGCCGCCCTTACGACCTGACTGCTTTGGGGGTCCCCCCAACTCGAGCGAAGTCGAGAGCTTGGGGGAGGCTCGGCGGCGCGCACCACCATACTGGCCACGTCTGGCGCTCATCCCGTGACCGTTGAGGAAACCCACACCGGACTCGCACGTGCGCCGCACGGCGAAGTGGTACGTCACTTGCCAAGTCGGGCGGGACCGCCACGAGGTTGCCGCCCGGCGCCAAGGGTGGCACAGATCACAGCGAGGGCCATGCCGCCGAGCAGGAAGAGATAGGAGCCGAGTCCCGCGCCGAACAGGAAGTCGCCCTCGGGGCGCGAGGTGGTGAGCAGGATGACGGTGACGATCCAGCCCACCACGGGCGCGACCGCCCCGCCCCGGCCGCCCGTGGCGTACGCCCCGCCGAGGAACAGCCCCGCCGCGCCCGCGAGGGCGAGCAGCAGCCCCCCGGGGAACCACGCGGCCTGCACGAGGGCCCCGGCGAGGCCGATGACGGCACCGAGCAGGAAAAGGCCGGCATAGGCGGCGATTCGCCCGGCCGAGGGCCGTTGCAGCGGCTGGGCGAGCAGCGGCCCCTGTCCCGCGTCGCTCATGGGGTCTCCTCCGGATCGAGGCCGAGGCCGGCGAACAGGTCGGTCTCCCCCGGCCGGCCCTCGCCGCGCACCAACTCGTAGTACTCGGTGGTGAACAGCGGCTGGGCCAGTTCGTTGGAGAGCGCGAAGTAGGGCTCGGCCACCTCGATCTGGGTGACGTGGGCGCGCATCGCGGCGGCCTTGGCGGCGGCGAAGGCGGTCCCGTCGACGCTGGTGGTGACCCGCTCGTCGGCGACCACGCCCGGTACGTCGGCCACGGTGGCGCCCTTCTCGAAGGGCAGTACGGCCAGCTCGTCCTGGAGCCGGGCGAAGGCGGCCTCGGCGACGGAGCGCGGCACCCGGTTCCAGTACACCTTGTCGATCCGGTGCCCGCGCTCGTCCGCGAGCTCGACGGCGCGCATGGCGACGCGGTGGGCCTGGACGTGGTCCGGGTGGCCGTAGCCGCCGTTGTCGTCGTACGTCACGAGGACCTGGGGCCGGACCTCGAGGATCACGTCGGCCAGACGCCCGGCGGCCTCGTCCACGTCGGCCTGCCAGAAGCACCCGGGGTCCGCGTTGTCCGGAATGCCCATCATCCCGGAGTCGCCGTACCGGCCCGCCCCGCCGAGCAGCCGGGCATCCGTCACCCCCAGCGCGCGCACGGCGGCGGCCAGCTCCCCGCGCCGGTGCGCACCCAGCGCGGGCCCGCTCAGATGCCGCAGCTCGGGCGGGATGACCTCGCCGCGCTCTCCGAGGGTGCAGGTGACCAGGGTCACATGCGCACCCTCGGCCGCGTACCTGGCCATGGTGGCGCCGTTGTTGATCGACTCGTCGTCCGGATGCGCGTGCACCAGGAGAAGACGCCGGGCGGGGAGTTCCGTCATGGGACCACCCTACGAGGCGACGGCGCCCGGACCGCGCCTTGGGCGGCACCCCGGAGGAACGGCTTCGTCGGCAATATCTCGTTCGTGCACATGCCGTGGTCCTGCGATCATCCGCACATGCTCACACTCGACGACGACCTCGGACACCTTTCCTACGACGTGGCGGGCGCCGGATCGCCCGTCGTGCTCGTGCACGCCGGTGTTGCCGATCACCGCATGTGGGACGCGATCGTGCCCGCTCTCGCCCAGCGGCACACCGTGGTCCGGTACGACCTGCGCGGCTTCGGCGAGTCCGCGCCCCCGGCCGGACCGTTCCGCGAGACCGACGACCTGCGCCGCCTCCTGGACCACCTCGGCCACGAACGCGTCCGGCTCGTGGGCGCGTCCTGGGGTGGCCGTGTGGCCCTGGACTTCACGCTCACCCACCCGGACCGGGTGCGCTCCCTGACGATGCTCGCCGCGCCCTGGCCGCGCTACCACTGGTCCGCGGACATGATCGCGTACGACGAGGCCGAGACGGCGGCCCTGGAGGCGGGCGACCTGGACGCCGCCGTGCGTATCAACCTGGACATGTGGCTGCGCGGACCTGCTCGCCACTGGGACGACGTGGCCGGTGGTCTGAGCGACCGGCTCCGCGGCCCCCTGCGGACCTCGCTGGTGAACCAGGCCGTCGTGGGGCAGCACTCCCAAGGTCCGGCAACCGGTGACCTCGCCGCTGTCTCCGTCCCCACAATGGTGGGTGTGGGCAAGCTCGACGTCCCCGACTTCCAGGACATCGCCCGCCGCTACGCCGCCGAGATCCCCGGCGCCACCCTGGTGGAGTTCGCCACCGCCGCCCATCTCATCGCCATGGACGCGCCCGCCGAACTCACCGCGGTACTCAGTCCGTTCCTCGCCCGGTAGGGCGTGTACCGAATCCTGCTCGATCCGCGGGACCCGCCTCAGAACTTGATGCTGCTGATCATGCTGGCGACGTTGGTCGTCAGCTGGCTGATCGTGGGGGCGACGGTCGAGGAGGCGAGGTAGAAGCCGAGCAGCATGCAGACGATGGCATGCCCGCCCTTGAGCCCCGACTTCTTGATCAGCAAGAAGACGATGATCGCCAGCAGCACCACCGCCGAAATCGAGAGTGCCACGGCGGCTCACCTCCAAAGATCGCCAGATCTAGATCAGTTGAGCAAATCCATGCAGACGCCAGCAGGTTCATACCCACACAGCGGTAGTGATCATAACTATCCGTGCTCGCGCATCGCTCGGCGCACGGCCGCACAAGGGGGCGCATGGCCAATATGGTCGGGGTATGACGACCGAGTCTGATTCCTTCCCCCGTCGGCACGCCCGGACGCAGCGGTTCACGCTCGGCGCGCCGCGTGCGTTCACGGTGGCGCCCGACGGTTCGCGTGTCGCGTTCCTGCGCTCCGGATCCGGCACCGACCGGGCCAACTCCCTCTGGGTGACGGACCTTCCGGAGGGCGCCGAGCGGCTGGCCGCCGATCCGGGTGCCCTCCTCGGAGACGCCGCCGAAGAGCTCTCCGCCGAGGAGCGGGCGCGCCGTGAACGCAGTCGGGAGGGAGGCGCCGGCATCGTCGGCTATGCCACCGACAGCGCCGTGGAGTTGGCGTCTTTCGCCTTGTCAGGGCGGCTTTTCACGGCCGAGCTGCGGGCCGGTACGGCGCGCGAACTCCGGGTCCCGGGGCCGGTGATCGACCCGCGTCCTTCCCCCGACGGCACCCACATCGCCTATGTCGCGCACGGTGCGCTGCGGGTCGTGGGCGCCGAGGGCGAGGGCGACCGGGCGCTCGCCGAGCCGGAGGCCACGGACGGACCGGGGCGGGTCACCTACGGGCTCGCGGAGTTCGTCGCGGCCGAGGAGATGGGGCGTTCGCGGGGGTTCTGGTGGGCTCCCGACGGGAGCCGGCTGCTCGTGGCGCGCGTGGACGACACGCCGGTGGAGCGGTGGTGGATCGCCGATCCGGCCCATCCGGAGCGTGAGCCACGTAACGTCGCCTACCCGGCCGCCGGCACGGCCAACGCGGACGTACGGCTGTTCGTTCTCGGGCTCGACGGGGGACGCACCGAGGTCGCGTGGGACCGGTCCCGGTATCCGTATCTGGCCCGTGTGCACTGGTCAGCGGCGGGTGCGCCGCTGGTGCTGGTGCAGGCGCGGGACCAGCGCAGCCAGCTGTTCCTGGCGGTGGACCCGGACACGGGAGCCACCCGGATGGTGCACGCCGATGAAGATCCAAGTTGGCTTGAACTGTTCGCTGGAGTGCCCTGCTGGAGCCCGTCCGGGCAGCTTGTCCGGATCGCGGACGAGGGCGGCGCCCGGGTCCTGGCGGTCGGCGAACGGCCTTTGACCAGCGGTCAGTTGCATGTGCGCGCGGTGCTGGACGTGGGTGCGGACGACGTGCTGATTTCCGCCTCGGCGGGCCCGGAGGCGCAGGAGCCGGAGATCGGCCAGGTCCATGTGTACCGGGTGAACGAGCTGGGCCTGGAGCGCGTGTCGCAGGAGCCCGGCGTCCACTCGGCGGTGCGCGCCGGCGCCGTGACCGTGCTCGTGTCCGCGACACCGGACACTCCCGGCCCCCGGGTCCAGGTGCTGCGTGACGGAAAACCGGCGGCGACTGTCCGGTCGTACGCCGAAAATCCCGGTTTCTCCCCCCGGGTGACGCTGACCCAGGGGGGCGCACGCCGAATCCCGTGCGCCGTGCTTATGCCACGGGACTACCACGGTGACACTCCCCTGCCCGTCCTCATGGACCCCTACGGCGGCCCGCACGGCCAGCGCGTGGTCGCCGCGCACAACGCCCACCTCACCTCCCAGTGGTTCGCCGACCAGGGTTTCGCGGTGGTCGTGGCGGACGGACGGGGCACTCCGGGGCACTCGCCGGCCTGGGAGAAGGCGGTCCGGGACGAGCTGGCGGCCGTCGTGCTCCAGGACCAGGTGGACGCGCTGCAGGCGCTCGCCGGGGAGTTTCCGCTGGACCTGGGGCGGGTGGCGATCCGCGGCTGGTCCTTCGGCGGCTATCTGGCGGCGCTGGCGGCGCTGCGCCGCCCGGACGTCTTCCACGCGGCGGTCGTCGGCGCCCCGGTCACCGATCTGCGGCTGTACGACACCCACTACCAGGAGCGCTACCTGGGCCTGCCGGACGAGCAGCCGGAGGTCTACCGCCGCAACTCGCTGATCGACGACGCGGGCCTGGTCGGCCCGGCCGAGCCGCACCGCCCGATGATGATCATTCACGGCCTCGCGGATGACAACGTCGTCGTCGCCCACTCCCTGCGGCTGTCCTCCGCCCTGCTCGCCGCGGGCCGCCCGCACGAGGTCCTGCCCTTGTCCGGGGTGACGCACATGACCCCGCAGGAGACCGTCGCGGAGAACCTGCTTCGGCTGCAGCTGGACTTCCTGCGGCGTTCGCTGCCCCACCGGGGAAAATGACCGTCAATCGCGTTAACACGCAGGCAACTCCGCGGAAGCCGTACCGATATACGGACGCGGGAGGCTGATCAGCGTACGGCCGTGCGGGTGCCGTGAGCGGGCCGGGGCGCGCCATGTCGTCCCGGCCCGCTGCCGTACGCGTACCCCTACGCGTCCTCCGCCGGGACCACCCGCTTCTCCTCCGCGAAGTGACAGGCCGAGGCGTGGGCCGCCGGGCCGGAGGTGTCGCGGAAGACCTCCGGTACCGCGAGGGCCGGCACCTCCCGGACACAGCGCTCCTGCGCCTTCCAGCAGCGGGTGCGGAAGCGGCAGCCGGAGGGGATGTTCGTCGGCGACGGCACGTCTCCGCTGAGGATGATCCGCTCGCGCTGTTCCCTCGCCTCGGGATCCGGGACCGGGACCGCCGAGAGCAGCGCCTGGGTGTAGGGGTGCGTGGGGTGGTCGTAGATCTCGGTGTCCCGGCCGATCTCCACGATCCGCCCGAGGTACATCACGCCGACCCGGTCGGAGATGTGCCGGACGATGGACAGGTCGTGCGCGATGAAGACGTAGGAGAGGTCGAACTCCGACTGCAGGCGGTCCAGGAGGTTGATCACCTGGGACTGGACCGAGACGTCGAGGGCGGACACCGGCTCGTCGGCGACGATCACCTCCGGGCGCAGCGCCAACCCCCGTGCGATGCCGATGCGTTGGCGCTGGCCGCCGGAGAACTGGTGCGGATAGCGGTTGACGTACTCCGGGTCGAGGCCGACCACGTCCAGCAGTTCCTGGACCCTGCGGCGGCGGTCGCCCTTGGGCGCGGCCTCGGGGTGGATGTCGTACGGCTCCCCGATGATGTCGCCGACCGTCATACGGGGGTTGAGGGAGGTGTACGGGTCCTGGAAGACCATCTGGATGTTGCGGCGTACGGCCTTCAGGGCCTTTCCCGACAGCTTGGTGATGTCCTCGCCCTTGAAGCGGATGGAGCCGGCCGTGGGCCGTTCCAGGTTGCAGAGCAGCTTGGCGACCGTGGACTTGCCGCAGCCCGACTCGCCGACGATGCCGAGGGTTTCGCCCTTGGCGAGGGTGAAGTCGACGCCGTCGACGGCCTTCACCGCGCCGATCTGCTTCTTGAAGAGGATGCCCCGGGTGAGGGGGTAGTGCTTGACCAGCCCGATCACTTCGAGGATGGGCTCAGTGGTCGAGGTCGTCGACGTCATCGAGGCACTCCCTCCAGAAGTGGCAGGCGCTGCCGCGGGTGCCGGAGACCTCGTACAGCGGGGGTTCGTCGGTGCGGCAGACGTCCCGGGCCATGGGGCAGCGCGGGTGGAAGGAGCAGCCCGGCGGGATGTGCATCAGGTTCGGCGGCAGGCCCTTGATGGCGTACAGCTGCTGTCCCTTCTGGTCCAGGCGCGGGATGGAGTCCAGCAGGCCGCGGGTGTAGGGGTGGGCCGGCGCCTTGTAGATGTCGCGGACGGGCGCGGACTCGACGATCTTCCCGGCGTACATCACGGCGATCCGGTCGGCCACGTCCGCGACGACGCCCAGATCGTGGGTGATGAGGATGAGCCCCATGTGGTACTCGCGCTGCAGCTCCGCGAGCAGGTCCATGACCTGCGCCTGCACGGTGACGTCGAGGGCGGTGGTGGGCTCGTCGGCGATGATCAGCGCCGGTTCCAGGGCCAGCGCCATGGCGATCATGATGCGCTGGCGCATACCGCCGGAGAACTGGTGGGGGTAGTCCCGCACCCGCTGGGCGGCGGCCGGGATGCGCACCCGTTCCATCAGCTCGACAGCCCTGCCCCGCGCGGCCTTCTTCGACATCCCGCGGTGCACGACGAACATCTCGCCGAGCTGGTCCCCCACGGAGATGACGGGGTTGAGGGCCGACAGCGCGTCCTGGAAGATCATCGCCATCCCGGCGCCGCGGATCCTCCTGCGCTCCTCTTCCTTCAGTGTGAGCAGATCCCGCCCCTGGAACAGGATCCGGCCGCCGGTGACCCTTCCGGGCGGGGTGTCGAGGATGCCCATCACGGCCTGCGCGGTCACCGACTTGCCCGACCCCGACTCGCCGAGCACGGCCAGGGTCTCCCCCGCGTCCACCTCGAAACTCACCCCGTTGACGGCATGCGCGACCCCGTCCCGGGTCCGGAACTCCACCTTCAGGTCCCGCACTTCGAGCAGCACTTCGCCCTCGCCTCGCACGGCCGTCACCTCAGCTTCGGATCGAGGGCGTCGCGGACCGCGTCGCCGAGCATGATGAAGGCCAGGACCGTGAGGGCCAGGGCCCCCGAGGGCCACAGCAGGGCGTGCGGGGCGTTGCGGATGTAGGGGGAGGCGGCGGAGATGTCGATGCCCCAGGAGACGCTGGGCGGTTTCAGGCCCACGCCGAGGTACGACAGGGTCGCCTCCAGCGCGATGTAGGTGCCCAGCGCGATGGTCGCCACCACGATCACGGGGGCCACGGCGTTCGGGGCGATGTGGCGCAGCAGGATGCGGGAGTCGGAGGCGCCGAGGGCGCGGGCGGCCTGGACGTAGTCGTTCTGCTTGGCGGTGATGACCGAGCCGCGGGCGATGCGGCCGATCTGCGGCCAGCCGAGCAGCACCATGAACCCGATGACCGGCCAGACCGTGTTGCTGGTGACCACCGACAGCAGGACCAGACCGCCGAGGACCACCGGGATGGCGAAGAAGATGTCGGTGATCCGGGACAGGATCGAGTCCCAGACACCGCCGAAGTAGCCCGCCAGGGCCCCCAGGACCGACCCCAGGACACCCACCCCGAGTGTCGCCAGCACGCCCACCGTGACGGACGTACGGGCGCCGTACACCGTGCGCGTGTAGACGTTGCAGCCCTGGCCGTCGTACCCGAAGGGCGCGCCCGGGCCCGGGCCGTCCTGGGCCTTGGCGAGGTCGCACTTCAGGGGGCTTCCGGAGGCGATCGCCGAGGGCCAGACGGAGATGAAGACCAGGAAGAGGATCACCACGGCGGAGATCAGGAAGACCGGGTTGCGGCGCAGGTCCCGCCAGGCGTCGGACCACAGCGAACGCGGCCTGCCCGCCGGGCCCGTGCCCTCCGGGCCGCCCGGGGTCCGCTCCAGGGTGGCGGCCTCGCTCGCGCCCAGGTCCATCGTGCCGCCCATGCCCGTCCCGGCGATCGCGCGCTCGGGCTCGTACGACTGCTCAGGCATAGCGGATCCTCGGGTCGAGTACGGCGTACAGGAGGTCGACGAGGAGGTTGGCGACGAGGAAGACCAGGACGAGGACCGTCACGAAACCGACGACCGTCTGGGTGTTCTGGCGCAGGATGCCCTGGTACAGCTGGAAGCCGACGCCGTGGATGTTGAAGATCCGCTCGGTGACGATCGCACCGCCCATCAGCGCGCCGATGTCGGCGCCGATGAAGGTGACCACGGGGATCAGCGAGTTGCGCAGCAGGTGACGGACCACGACCCGGCGCCTGGGCAGGCCCTTGGCGACCGCCGTACGGACGTAGTCGGCCCGTTTGTTCTCCGCGATGGAGGTGCGGGTCAGCCGGGTGACGTAGGCGAGGGAGACGGAGGCGAGGACCAGGCCGGGCACGATCAGCTCGTCGAAGCTGCCGTAGCGCACGGACGGGCTGATCCACTGCCACTTGATGCCGAGCAGCAGCTGCAGCAGCAGACCGGTGACGAAGGTCGGTACGGAGATCACCACCAGCGTGGACAGCAGCACCCCGGTGTCGACGGGCCGGCCGCGCCGCATGCCCGTCATGACGCCCAGTGTCACGCCGACGACGATCTCGAAGAGGATGGCGACGATCGTGAGCCGGATGGTGACGGGGAAGGCGGTGGCCATCAGCTCGGTGACCGGCTGGCCGTTGAAGGCGGTGCCGAAGTCGCCGGTGAAGAGGTGGCCCATGTAGGTCGCGTACTGCTGCCACAGCGGCTTGTCCAAGCCGAACTCCCGCTTCAGCTGGGCGGCCGTCGCCGGATCGCAGGCCCGCTCCCCGCACAGGCCGGCGATGGGGTCGCCCATCACGTTGACCATGAGGAAGATCAGCAGGGTGGACCCGATGAACACGGGGATCATCTGCAGCAGCCGCCGTGCGACATAGCGCCCCATGCCGCTCAGCCCACCCTGATCTCGTTGTAGACCGGCACGCTGAACGGGTTGAGCGCCACACGGGAGAGCCGGGAGGAGTAACCGGCGCTGCCGTTCTGGTACCAGAGCGGGATGGCGGCCATGTTGTCGCGGACGACCTCCTCGGCCTGCTGGAACAGCCGGACGGCCGCGGCCTGCCCGGTCTCGGCGTTGGCCCGGTCGACGAGCCGGTCGAACCGGCTGTCGGACCACTTGCCGTCGTTGGAGGAGGCGCCCGTGTAGTACAGCGGCTGCAGGAAGTTCTGGATCAACGGGTAGTCCATCTGCCAGCCGGCCCGGAAGGGGCCGGTCATCTTGTGCTGCCCGATCTGGTTGCGGAAGTCGGCGAAGGTGCCGACCGGGTTGCCCACGCAGGCCTTGTCGTTGCCGAGCGTGTTGTTGACGGAGTTGCACACGGCGTCCACCCACTGCTTGTGGGAGCCGGTGTCCGCGTTGTAGGTGATCTTCAGCTGGCCGCCGGGGAACCCGCCGCCCTCCTGGATGAGCCTCTTGGCCTGCGCGGGGTCGTAGTCGCAGGCGTGGCCGCACAGCCCGGGCTTGTAGCCGCCGGCCGCGCCGAGGACCGGGGAGGTCCAGTCGGTGGCGGGGGTGCGGGTGCCACGGAAGATGGTCTCGGTGATCTGCTTGCGGTTGATCGCCATGGACAGGCCTGTGCGGACCTTCCGTGCCCCGGGGGTGTTCCACTTCGGGTCGTAGTAAGGGAAGGCGAGGGTCTGCAGGATGCCGGCCGGGGTGTTGATGTAGCGGCCGTTCAGGTCGGTCTCGACGTTCTTGAGCTGGGTGGAGGGCACGTCGTCGACCAGGTCGAGGTTGCCGGCCAGCACGTCGGTGTAGGCGGTGTTGCTGTCGGTGTACACCAGCAGCGTCACCCCGGCGTTCCGCGCCTTGTCGGGGCCGGGATAGCCGTCCCACTTCCTCAGGTTCATCGCCGAGCCCCTGGTGTACGACTCGATCCGGTACGGCCCGTCGCCGACCGGTTTCCTCAGCCAGGCGGCGTGGTCGGTGAAGAAGGCGCGGGGCAGCGGGGCGAAGGCGGCGTAGCCGAGGGTGTCGGGGAAGCTGGAGAACTTCTGGTTGAGCCGGACGGTGAAGGTGTCCGGGCCGGTGACCTTGAGTCCGGACAGGGTGTCGGCGGTCTGGGTGCCGCTGTCGGGGTGGACCTTGTCGTAGCCGTCGATGTAGGCGAAGAAGTAGGCGTTCTTCTGGTTGTTGCGCAGGCTCGCGCCGTAGTTCCAGGCGTCCACGAAGGAGCGGGCGGTCACCTTCTCGCCGTTGGAGAAGGTCCAGCCGTCCTTGACCCTGACGGTGAAGTTCTGCGAGTCCGAGGTGTCGATGCGCTCGGCGAGCCAGTTCTGGGCCTTGCCGGTCTTCGGGTCGTACTTCTTCAGCCCCCGGAAGATCATGTCGAGGACCTTGCCGCCCTGCACCTCGTTGGTGTTGGCGGGCTCCAGCGGGTTCTGCGGGTCGCCCCAGGAGGAGGTCAGCACCCCGGCGCCGCCGAAGCCGCCGCTGTCCCCGCAGCCGGTGGCCAGCAGCCCGGCGGCGATCACACAGGCGGCCCAGCGGGCGTGCGCGGTACCCCGCATGGCTGCCTCCTCCGCGATCACCCAACCGATACTCGTCAATATCGGCTTATATGACACATACCGCATGCGCGCTGCCGGTTTGAGGGGCCTTTCGAGGGACATCACACGAATGCGGGCACACGCACGGGCTCACCAGGAGGCCGCCCGTCATGCCGTCAGGACTCCACCAGGATGTCTTCACGGGTCTGGACCAATGGCCGTCGCAATGCCCGTCGATCCGCTGTTTCCGCAGGCCACACGAGCTTCGCGCGCCGTTGACGCGCGCAGAGCGCCGCTGATAGACACACTCATCACCCAGCTGGCGTCACCAGGAGAAACCCCGGTCCGGAAGTCGAACAAGCCGTCCCTGTGCGAACGATGACGCGAGGTCACATTCATGAGCACACCAGAGCAGCACGGCACGAGAGGTTTACATCCGAAAAGCCCCCGACCCCGCGTCCGCCGACTCGCCGTCGCCGCCGGAGCCTTCGCCCTGACGCTCTCGGCGGCCCTCGCGACCCCGCTCGACCCCACGCCCCAGCGGGCGGAGGCGGCACAGGGCGACAAGGTGCTCACCGTCGCCGTCGCGCAGAGCGTCGACTCGCTGAGCCCCTTCCTGGCGGTGCGCCTGGTCAGCACCAGCATCCTGCGGCTCACCTACGAGTACCTGACGGACTACGACCCCGGGGACGGGCACCCGGTGCCGGGCCTGGCCACCCGCTGGTCGTTCTCGCCCGACAAACTGACCTGGACCTACACCATCCGCTCCGACGCCACGTGGTCGGACGGGCAGAAGGTGACCGCCGAGGACGCGGCCTGGACCTTCGACAAGCTGATGACCGATCCGGCCGCCGCCACCGCGAACGGCAACTTCGTCGCCAACTTCCGCAAGGTGACCGCCCCGAGCCCCACGCAACTGGTCATCCAGCTGAAGAAGCCGCAGGCCACCATGACCGCCCTGGACGTGCCGATCGTCCCGGAGCACGTCTGGAAGAGCGTCACCGACTTCGCCAGGTTCGGCAACGACAAGAGCTTCCCGATCGTCGGTGACGGCCCGTTCGTCCTCACCGACTACAAGGCCGACAGCTACGTCCGGCTGAAGGCCAACAAGCGCTTCTGGCGCGGGGCCCCCAAGTTCGACCAACTGGTCTTCAAGTACTACAAGGACCAGGACGCGGCGGTCGCCGCCCTGCGCAAGGGGGAGGTGTCCTTCGTGGCGGGCTCCCCCTCCCTGACCCCCGCCCAGGCGGCCTCCCTCAAGGGCGAGCCCGGCATCCACGTCAACGACGCTCCCGGCCGCCGCTTCTACGCCCTCGCCACCAACCCCGGCGCCCGGGCGAAGAACGGTGCGAAGTTCGGCGACGGCGACCCCTCCCTGCTGGACGAGCGGGTCCGGCACGCCCTCTTCATGGCCGTGGACCGCACGACCCTGGTGGACAAGGTGTTCCAGGGCCACGCCGTCGAGGGCCAGGGCTACATCCCGCCGCGCTTCTCGACGTACTTCTGGAAGCCGTCCGCGAGCCAGGAACTCGGCTACGACCCGGTGAAGGCGGCCCAGCTCCTCGATCAGGCCGGCTACCGGAAGAACGCCGACGGCAAACGCGTCGGCAAGGACGGCAGACCGCTGAACTACCGTGTCCTGTGCCACGCCACCGACCCCAACGACAAGGCGGTGGGCCAGTACCTGAAGGAGTGGTGGGGCAAACTCGGCGTCGGCATGACCCTGGACTGCCTCGACAACGTCACCGATCCCTGGCTCGCCGGCAAGTACGACCTCGCCTTCGACGGCTGGTCCGTCAACCCCGACCCGGACTTCGTCCTCTCCATCCACACCTGCGCGGCCCTGCCCGCGACCCCCAAGGACACCGGCGCCACCGACAACTTCATCTGTGACCGGACGTACGACGGCCTCTACGCCAGGCAGCTGACCGAGTACGACACCGGCAAACGGGCCGCGCTGGTCAAGCAGGCGGAATCGCGGCTGTACGACCTCGGGTACATGAACGTCATGGCGTACCCGAACGCCGTCGAGGCCTACCGCACCGACCAGATCAGGTCGATCGAGACCATGCCGAAGGCCGCCGGCAACATCTACGGCCAGGACGGCTACTGGAGCTGGTGGTCGGCGGTCCCGGCGGACTCCGGCGGCTCCTCCGGCGGCGGCTCGACCAGGGTGGTCATCGGGGTCACCGCGGGAGGCGTGGTCGTCCTCGCCGCTGCCGGAGTGTTCCTGGCGCGCCGCCGGCGCACCACGGCGGACGACCGCGAGTAGCCGATGGACCCCACGGCCCAGGCGGTGCTCCCGGCCGCCGACGACACACCCGGGAGAACACGTGGCGGCGGCGCGTACCTGCGGTACGCGGCGATGAAGGCGGGCGGCGCGGTCGTGTCGCTGCTCGCCGTGCTCGTCACCGGCTTCTTCCTGTTCCGGCTGATCCCGGGCGACCCGGTGAAGACGATGACCGGGGGACGGCCGGTCTCGGCCCCGCAACTCGCCGAGTACCGAAAGGAGTTCGGGCTCGATCTGCCGCTGTGGGAGCAGTTCACGGACTACTGCGGCAAGGCGCTCACCGGCGACCTGGGCACCTCCTACCAGTTCCACGCCCCCGTCATCGACAAGATCACCGAGGCGCTGCCCAACACCCTGCTGCTCACCGGCACCGCGTTCGTGCTCTACACCGCGCTCGGCCTCGTCCTCGGCACCCGCGCCGCCTGGCGCCGGGGCCGGTTCGCGGACCGGTTCCACACCGGGCTGGCCCTGACCCTGTACTCGGTGCCGTCGTTCTGGCTGGGGCTGCTGCTCATCATCGTGTTCGCGGTGGGAGCGGGCCCGATCCCGGGTCTCTTCCCCACCGGCGGCATGGAGACGGGCGGCAGGCACGGCCTCGCCTACGCCGTCGACGTCGCCCACCATCTCGTGCTGCCCGTCATCACGCTGGTCGCGGTCGAGTACGGGCAGACCCTGCTGGTCACCCGCTCCGCGCTGCTCGACGAGATGGACAGCGACTATCTGACGACCGCGCGTGCCAAGGGCCTGCGCGACGACCTGGTACGGCGCCGGCACGCCGTGCCCAACGCCCTGCTGCCCACCGTCACGCTGCTCTTCGTCAACCTGGGCCGGACGGTCGCGGGCGTCATCCTGGTCGAGACCGTGTTCTCCTGGCCCGGTCTGGGCGGCCTGTTCTATCAGGCGCTCAGCGTGCCCGACCTGCCGCTCGTGCAGGGCCTGTTCCTCTTCTTCGCCTCGGCGGTGATCGTCATGAACACCCTGGCCGACCTCGTCTATCCGCTGCTCGACCCGAGGGTGGGCCGGACATGACCACGGAGATCCTCGCGGGCCCGAGCGCCCGGGCACTGGCCTGGCAGCGCAGGCGCCGAGCCGCCGCACGGTTCTGGCGCCAGTACCGCTCCCACCGCGCGGGCCTCGTCGGTCTCGCCGCCCTCGCCCTCTTCGCCCTGGTGGCGCTGACCGCACCGCTCACGGTCGGCTCGGACGTGGCGAGCGTGACCGGCGCGCCCGGGCAGCCCCTGCAGGGGCCGAGCGGCGCGTTCCCGCTGGGCACGGACCGGTTCGGCCGGGACCTGCTGGGGCTGCTGGTGTGGGGCTCCCGGGTCTCGCTGCTGGTCGGGCTGCTGGCGGCGGTGCTGTCGGTGGCGATCGGCGCGCTGGTGGGCATCACCGCGGGCCACTTCAAGGGCGCGTACGCCACCGTGCTGATGCGGATCACCGACTGGTTCCTGGTGATGCCGACGCTGGTGCTGGCCATCGCGCTCGCCACCGTGATGTCCCGTTCCCTGGGCACGGTGATCCTCGCGATCGGTGTGACGACCTGGCCCACCACGGCACGCCTGGTCCGGGCACAGACGCTGGCGGTGGAGTCGCGGCCGTACATCGAACGCGCCAGGGCGCTCGGCGGCGGGCACTGGCACGTCATGACCCGGCACGTGCTGCCCAACGTGCTGCCCCTGGTCCTCGCCCAGACGACCCTGATGGTCTCCTCCTCCATCCTCGCCGAGGCGACCCTGGCCTTCCTGGGGCTCGGCGACCCGACGGTGGTGTCCTGGGGCGGGCTGCTCCAGGACGCGCGGGAGACGGGGGCGGTCAGCTCCGGCGACTGGTGGTACCTGGCGCCGCCCGGCATCGCGGTCGCGGGCGTGGCGCTGGCGTTCACCCTGTGCGGGCGGGCCGTGGAGTCCGTGCTCAATCCCAGGCTGGGGGTGGCCCGTTGACACTGCTGGAGGTCCGGGACCTGAAGGTCACCTATCCGGGCGGAGCGGCCGCCGTACGCGGGGTGGACCTGTCGCTCGCGGCCGGGCGGACACTGGGCATCGCCGGCGAGTCGGGGTGCGGCAAGTCCACGCTGGCGCTGGCACTGCTGCGTCTGCTGCCGGCCGGCACCGAGGTCGCCGGGGAGATCCTGCTGGACGGCGAGGACGTGCTGAGCATGCGCTGGGGGCGGCTGCGGGCGGTCCGCTGGGCCGGGGCCTCGATCGTCTTCCAGGGGGCGATGCACTCCCTCAACCCCGTGCACCGGGTCGGCGACCAGATCGCCGAGCCGATCCTGCTGCACGGCGGGGCGAGTGCGGCCGCCGCCCGCACCCGCGCCGGGGAACTGCTGGAGCAGGTCGGGCTGCCCGCGGCGCGGGCGTCGGCGTACCCGCACGAGCTGTCCGGCGGGCAGCGGCAGCGGGTGATGATCGCCATGGCGCTGGCGTGCGCACCCCGGCTGATCATCGCGGACGAGCCGACGACCGCGCTGGACGTGATGGTGCAGGCGCAGATCCTGCGGCTGATCGGCCGGCTCGTCGCCGAACAGGACCTGGCGCTGGTCATGATCAGCCATGACCTGGCGGTGCTGGCCGACACCTGCGACCGGCTCGTGGTGATGTACGCCGGGCGCGTGGTGGAGCAGGGCCCCGCACGGGCGGTGTACGAGGATGCCCGGCATCCCTACGCCGGGGCCCTGTCGGCCGCCTTCCCGCGCATCGGCGACCCCGCCTCCCGGTTCGCTCCGCGCGGGCTGCCCGGCGACCCGCCCGACCCCGCCGCGCTGCCGCCGGGCTGCACCTTCCATCCGCGCTGCCCGGTGGCGCTGCCGGTCTGTGCGACACAGGACCAGCCGCTGCGGGAGGCGGGGGACGGGCACCGGGCGGCATGCGTACGCGTCGGCACACCGACGGCGGAGCCCGCGGAGCCGGCGGAATCCGCGGGCACCGCCGAGAACGCGGGGAGCACTCCATGACGCACTCCGAGCAGCAGACACCGCCCCTGCTCAGCGCCCGCGGGCTGGGGGTGGCCTTCCCCGGCCGGCACGGGGGCGCGCCGGCCCGCGCGGTCGACGGGGTCGAACTCGACATCCGGGCCGGGGAAATCGTGGCGCTGGTGGGTGAGTCGGGGTGCGGGAAGTCCACTCTGGCCCGGGCGTTGCTGGGGCTGGTACGGCCGACGCAGGGACAGGTGACGTTCGCCGGGCGTCCGCTGCAGTACTCGACGCGGGCGCTGCGGGCGTACCGGCGGCGGGCCCAGCTGGTGCTGCAGGATCCCACCGGTTCCCTCAATCCCCGGCACACGGTGTACGACGCGGTGGCCGAGGCCCTGCGCATCCACGGGCACGCCGGGGACGAACGGGCGGCGGTCGCCGAGGCCCTGGCCCGGGCCGGGCTGCGCCCGCCGGAGCGGTTCTTCCTGCGCTATCCGCACGAGCTGTCCGGGGGCCAGCGGCAGCGCGTGGTGATCGCGGGCGCGCTGGTGCTGCAGCCCGAACTCCTGGTCGCCGACGAGCCGGTGGCCTCCCTGGACGCCTCGGTACGCGGCGAGATCCTGGCGCTGCTGCTCCGGCTGCGCGCGGATCTCGGTCTCGCGGCGCTGGTCGTGACCCACGATCTGGGGCTGGCGTGGAACATCGCCGACCGGGTGGCGGTGATGTACCTGGGGCGGATCGTGGAGACAGGCACGGTCGAGCAGGTCCTGACCGCTCCCCGGCACCCGTACACGCAGGCACTGCTGTCGGTGCTGCCGGAGGCCGACGGTGCACCGGTGGTGCTCACCGGCGAGCCCCCGGACCCCGCCCGCATCCCCGCAGGCTGCCGCTTCCACGCCCGCTGCCCGGTACTGGCGACCGGTGAGGCGGACCGCACGGGCGTGGCCCGGGCCTGCCGCACCGAGGACCCGGGCATCCTCGCCCCGGCCCCGGAGGCACAGGTGGCCTGCCACTGGGCACGAACCCGAACAGCGGACGAAGCACCCGCCTGACGACACCGCCACGCGGCAGCCTCCCCGCCCGGTGACGGCCCGATGCCCGCCCGACGACGCCGCCACGCGGCAGCCTCCCCGCCCGGTGACGGGCCGGTGCCCGCCCGACGACGCCGCCACGCGGCAGCCTCCCCACACGGGTGACAGGGCCGAAGGCCCGCCCGAAACCGCCCACGAACGGCCGCCTCCCCACCCAGACGGCGCGCCGGGGGCCCGCCCGACGACGCCGACGCACCGCCGCCTCCCCACCCAGACAGCAGGCCGAACGCCCGCCCGGAAACACCCGCACACGGCCGCCTTCCCGCCCAGACGGCAGGCCGGAGGGCCGCGCGAAAACGCCGGTTGCCGGCCCCCTCGTGGTGTGAGGGGGCCGGCAACCGGCGTCGGCGGGAGGGGGTCAGGCCGCGTGGACCACGTCCTTGTCCTCGGCGAAGTGGCAGGCCGACTCGTGGGCCGCCGGGGAGTCCGAGCCCTGGAAGGGCTCGGGCACGGCGAGGAGCGGGATCTCCTCGGCGCACTTGTCCTGGGCCTTCCAGCAGCGGGTGCGGAAGCGGCAGCCCGACGGCGGGTTGGCCGGGGACGGGACGTCGCCGGTGAGGATGATCCGCTCGCGGTGCTCGCGGGCCTCCGGGTCCGGGACCGGGACTGCGGAGAGCAGCGCCTGGGTGTAGGGGTGCGTCGGGTGGTCGTAGATCTGCTCGTCCGTGCCGATCTCGGCGATCTTGCCGAGGTACATCACACCCACGCGGTCCGAGATGTGCCGGACGATCGACAGGTCGTGCGCGATGAAGATGTAGGAGAGGTTGAACTCGTCCTGCAGTCGCTCCATCAGGTTGATGACCTGCGCCTGGACGGAGACGTCCAGCGCGGAGACCGGCTCGTCGCAGATGATGATCTCGGGGTTGAGCGCCAGGCCGCGGGCGATGCCGATGCGCTGGCGCTGACCGCCGGAGAACTGGTGCGGGTAGCGGTTGATGTGCTCGGGGTTGAGGCCGACGACCTCCAGCAGCTCCTGCACCTTGCGGCGCCGGTCGCCCTTGGGGGCCACGTCGGGGTGGATGTCGAAGGGCTCGCCGATGATGTCGCCGACCGTCATCCGCGGGTTGAGCGAGGTGTACGGGTCCTGGAACACCATCTGGATGTTCCGGCGCACCGCCTTCAGGGCGCGCCCGGACAGCTTGGTGATGTCCTGGCCCTTGTAGAAGACCTCGCCCGCGGTGGCCCGCTCGAGGTTCATCAGCAGCTTGGCCACGGTGGACTTGCCGCAGCCGGACTCGCCGACGATGCCCAGGGTCTCGCCCTGGTAGAGGTCGAAGGACACGCCGTCGACGGCCTTGACCGCACCGACCTGACGCTTGAACAGGATGCCCTGGGTGAGCGGGAAGTGCTTCACCAGGTTGCGCACCTGCAGGATCGGTTCCCCGCGCTCCACCGGTGCCTCGACGGCGGCGATGGCCGCCTCCTCGGTGGCTGCCTCGACCTTGTCCACCGGCACGGTGTTCGGGGTCTCGGCCGCGTCCCCAGCCGTGGGCTCAGCCATTGAGGGTCTCCTTCCAGAAGTGGCACGCGCTGCGGCGGCCGACCAGTTCCCGGCCCTCGTCACCGGTGATCTGGGCGAGCTTCGGGACGTCCGTACGGCAGACGTCCTGCGCCTTGGGGCAGCGCGGGTTGAACGCGCAGCCCTCCGGGATCCGCAGCAGGTTGGGCGGCAGGCCCTTGATCGCGTACAGCTCCTGGCCCTTCTGGTCCAGGCGCGGGATGGAGTCGAGCAGACCCCGGGTGTACGGGTGAGCGGGGTTCTTGTAGAGCTCGTGCACGGGGGCGGCCTCGACGATCCGGCCCGCGTACATCACCGCGATCTTGTCCGCGACGTCGGCGACCACGCCGAGGTCGTGGGTGATCAGGATCAGGCCCATGTTGAACTCGCTCTTGAGCTCCGCGAGCAGGTCCATGACCTGCGCCTGGACCGTCACGTCGAGCGCGGTGGTCGGCTCGTCGGCGATGATCAGGTCGGGCTCCAGGGCGAGCGCCATGGCGATCATGATGCGCTGGCGCATACCGCCGGAGAACTGGTGCGGGTAGTCGTTGACCCGCGCCGCGGCGGCCGGGATCTTCACCCGGTCCATCAGCTCGATCGCCTTGGCCTTGGCCTCCTTGCGGGACATGCCCCGGTGCACCCGGAACATCTCGCCGAGCTGGTAGCCGACGGTCAGCACCGGGTTGAGCGAGGAGAGCGCGTCCTGGAAGATCATGGCGATCTCGGCGCCGCGGATCTTCCGGCGCTCCTCGCCGGACATCTTCAGCATGTCCCGCCCGCGGAAGAGGATCTCCCCCTGCGGGATGCGGGCCGGGGGCATGTCCAGGATGCCCATGATGGCCTGCGCGGTGACCGACTTGCCGGAGCCGGACTCGCCGAGCACGGCGAGCGTCTCGCCCGGCGCCACGGTGTAGTTGACGCCGTTGACCGCCTTGGCCACGCCCTCACGGGTGTGGAACTCCACATGCAGGTCACGGACTTCGAGCAGCGGGGTCTGCTCGTCGCCGGTGCCGCGCGCGGCGGGGACGGCGTTCTCGATGATGGTCATGGATTACGCCCTCCTCAGCGCAGCTTGGGGTCGAAGGCGTCGCGGACCACGTCGCCGAGCATGATGAACGCGAGCACCGTCAGGCTCAGCGCGCCGGCCGGGAACAGCAGGGCGTGCGGCGAGGTGAGCCAGCGGTCCTGGGCGTCACTGATCATCAGACCCCAGGAGATGGCCGGGGACTGGACGCCGATGCCCAGGTAGGACAGCGAGGCCTCGGCGGCGATGTAGACGCCCAGGTTCATCGTGGAGACGACCACGATCGGGGCGAGCGTGTTGGGCAGGATGTGCCGGAACGCGATCCGCATCGGCCCCGCGCCGAGCGCCCGGGCGGCGGCGACGTAGTCGTTGTACTTGTTGCCGATGACCTCACCGCGCATGATCCGGTAGACCTGCGGCCAGCCGAGGACCGACAGCACGACGGACACGGTCCAGACGTTGCTGCTGCCCACCATCGACATGATCAGCAGACCGCCGATGAGGATCGGCAGCGCGTAGAAGATCTCGGAGAAGCGGGAGACCAGCGAGTCGATCCAGCCGCCCGTCAGACCGGCCAGCATGCCGATGACAGCGCCGAGCACCGTCGTCAGGACGGTGGAGACCACGCCGACGATGATCGAGTTGCGGGTGCCCCACACCGTACGGGTGTAGATGTCGCAGCCCTGGACGTCGTAGCCGAACCAGTGGCCGCTGCGCGGGCCGTCCATCGAGTGCGTCAGGTCGCAGAAGCCGTCGCTGAGCGGGGAGCGGGAGGTGAACATACCGGGCGCGATCGCCAGCACCAGCAGGCACAGGATGATGAAGGCCGAGATGAGGAACATCGGCCGCTTGCGCAGGTCGGTCCAGCCGTCGCGCCACAGGCTGGCGACGCGCTCCGGCTTGCCCTCCGGTGCCGGCGCCTTGGCCGTGGGGCCGTCGGCGGGCACGGGCCGTTCGATGATCTGTTCACTCATAGCGGATCCTCGGGTCGAGCACGGCGTAGAGGACGTCGACGACGAGGTTGGCCACCAGGTAGATCAGGATGAGCAGGGTGACCAGGCCCACGACGACAGGCCCCTCGCGCAGGGAGACGGACTGGGCCAACTGACCGCCGATACCGGGGAGGTTGAAGACCCGCTCCGTGATGATCGCGCCACCCATCAGCGAACCGAGGTCCATGCCGAGGAAGGTGACGACGGGGATGAGGGAGTTGCGCAGCGCGTGGACGCCGATGACACGGCGGCGCGGCAGGCCCTTGGCGATGGCGGTGCGGACGTAGTCCGAGCGGACCGACTCGATCATGCTGGTCCGGGTCAGCCGGGCGATGTACGCCATCGACGTGGCCGCCAGCACCAGGCCGGGCAGCACGTAGCTGGCGGGCCAGCCGTCCTCGATGCCCGCGACCGGCGTCAGCTTGAACTTGACGCCCAGCTCGAGCTGGAGGACGTTGCCGAGCACGAACACCGGGATCGAGATCAGGAACAGCGTGGCGATGAAGACCAGGTTGTCCAGGAACTTCCCGCGCTTGAGCGCCGAGAGGATACCGGCCAGGATGCCGATGACCGCCTCGAAGCCGAACGCCGTCAACGCCAGCTTCAGCGTGATCGGGAAGCGCTGGGCGACGATGTCACTGATCGACCGGCCGGTGTAGGTGGTGCCCAGGTCGCCTCGGAAGACGCCGCTGATGTAGTGCCAGTACTGCACCACCAGCGGGTCGTCGAGGTGGTACCGCGCGCGCAGCACCAACGCCAGGTGGGGGTCCTGCTTCTCGCCCATCAGGGCCCTGATCGGGTCGCCTGGCAGCAGGAAGACCAGGCAGTAGATGAGGAACGTGACGCCTATGAGTACAGGGATCGCCTGCAGCACACGGCGCACGACGAATCGGCCCATTGGTTCTCCAAGGAATGCTGGCCCGGTCCGGCGCCCCGGGGGAGGGCGCTCGCCGGTCGGACCCAACGGCGAAGAGGGTGGGCGGGGGAGCCGTCGTGCTCCGGCGGTTCCCCTGCCCACCCCGGCCCGCTACTTCACGTCGCGGGCGCTGTTTTCGGCCTCGCTCAGGCGAGCTTGATGCTCGTCCAGTCGATCTGGTGAGCGATGATGTTCATCGAGCTGATCTTGTTGCTGAAGCCCGTGTTCAGACGGTAGAAGTACACCGGGATGTACGGCAGGTCCTTCAGCAGGACGTCGTCCGCCGCCTGGTACTTCTTGATGGCGTCGGCCGGGCTGGTCGCCTGGTCGCCCTGGCTCAGCAGCTTCTCGAACTCCGGGTTGGTGTAACCGGCGTAGTTCGAGCCGTTCTGGATCGCGTCCTTGGAGAAGATCGGACGGAGGAAGTCCTCCATGTTCGGGTAGTCCATCTGCCAGCCCATACGGAAGGCGCCCTGGTACTTCTTGGCGTCCAGGTCGTTCAGGATGGTCTGGAACTGCTCGAACGGCTTGGCCGTCACCTTGACGCCGAGGCTCTTCTGGATCTGGTTGGCCACGGCCTCGACCCAGACCTTGTGGTCGCCGTCGGCGTTGTAGCCGATCTCCAGGGAGTTGCCGGGCAGACCGCCGGCCTCCTGGAAGAGCTGCTTGGCCTTGGTCGGGTTGTAGGTGCACGCGTCACCACAGGCACCCTTGCGGTAGCCGTCGATCAGCGGCGGGAAGTAGTCGTCGGCCGCGGTGCGGGCACCGAGGAACACCTTCGAGGCGATGATGTTCCGGTCGATGGACATCGAGATGGCCTGGCGGATCTTCGGGTTCGCGAAGGCCTTGTTGTACTTCAGCGGGAAGCCGATGTAACCGGTCGCGCCCTCGGGGACGTCGATGGTGTGGCCCGGCAGGTCCTTCTTGTACGTGGCCAGACCCGAGGTCGGGATGACCGGCAGGACGTCGAGGTTGCCCGCGACCAGGTCCTTGTAGGCGGTGTCCTGGTTCGAGTAGACCTTGAAGTCGATGCCCTTGACCGTGTACTTGGACGCCTCGGGGAACTTGGCGTACTTGGTCAGGCTGATGCCCTCGTTGTCGACGAAGGACGTCTTGGCCTCGTAGGGGCCGTTGCCGATCGGCTTCTTGCCGAAGCCCTTCGGGTCCTTGAAGAAGGCCTTCGGCAGCGGCACGAAGCCGGTGAACGACAGCTGGGTCGGGAACGCCGAGAACGGCGCCGTCAGCGTGACCTGGAGGGTGTTGGCGTCGACCGCCTTCAGGCCGGACATCGTGTGGACCTTGACGGTCTTCTTCGGGCCCGGGTTCAGGTCCGTGTAGCCCTGGATGTGGCTGAAGAGCGCGTTGGTCTGCTGGGCGTTGGTCTGGTCGGCGCCGTAGTTCCAGGCGTCGACGTACGACTGCGCGGTGACCTGCTCGCCGTTGTGGAACGTGTAGCCCGGCTTCAGCTTGATCGTCCAGACCTTGTTGTCCGTCGTGGTGATGGACTGGGCCTCGTCGTTGACGATCTTGTTGTTCGGGTCGATCTTCGTGAGACCGGTGAACAGGGCGTGGATGACCTGGCCGCCCTCGGTCTCGTACGTGTTGGACGGGACAAGCGTGTTCTGCGGCTGTCCGATCTCGACCGACACGACGCCGTTGCTCTTACCGCCGGCATTGCCGTTACCAGTGTCGCCACCGCCACCACAGGCAGTCGCGCCCATGGCCACGACTATCGCGACCGCGGCCCACCTGGCGCCCTTGGCACCACGCATGGGGCTCCTCCTCAATGAGTCCATTGGTTCACCACATGGAGGGGCACAAGACGCATCACCGTCACCGGTGCTTGCGATCGTCAGGTGCCCCCGCGCTCGTGAGTCGGCGCCGCCAGCGGCGTGACCCTTTTTGCTCCGAGCTCTACGCGCCTAACTATCTGCCATGTGAACCGGCGTGAACCACACCCTCAAGGTCTCGGTTCGATCACAGCTGTCGCGAACTTCTTCCAAAATCCGGACAAACGGTTAGGCGAAAGATCCCTGCGAAACGGACTTGTTACACAACTATCGGGCCCAGTTGTCCGTATAGCGGACAAGTGGTGGTAGAAAACCGGTTGCGCGAATCGGCTGCGTGGGCATGCCCGGCGCGATCGACATCACGCCGGGACGTATCGCAGTGCACCGGGTCAGGTCGGGACGCATCGGACCGAGCGCTCGGACAGACCGGCGCGAGGGGCCAACAACCGCAGATTCCGGTCACTCTAACAACGTCGCACGGCGGCCCGGCCCCCTCGCGGGGATCTGACGCCCCGTCGTAGGGAAAACCCTCTACGCCCCTGACCTCCACCGACGCCTTTGACGGCGCCCGGAACGGCACGAGGGCCCGCCCGGCGGTCGCCGGACAGGCCCTCGGTGCGTGCACGGCCCGCGAACGGCCGTGTCCCGGCACGTCAGCCGTGCTTGGCCCTGCTGGCCGCACGGGCGCGCTCACGCTGGTCCAGGTTCACCTTGCGGATGCGGACCGCCTCCGGGGTCACCTCGACGCACTCGTCGTCACGGCAGAACTCCAGCGACTGCTCCAGCGACAGCTTGCGCGGCGGCACGATCGATTCGGCCACATCGGCCGTCGAGGACCGCATGTTGGTGAGCTTCTTCTCCTTGGTGATGTTGACGTCCATGTCGTCGGAGCGGGAGTTCTCTCCGACGATCATGCCCTCGTACACCTCGGTGCCCGGCTCCACGAACAGCACGCCGCGCTCCTGGAGGTTCGTCATCGCGAACGCGGTGACCGCGCCGGCGCGGTCGGCGACCAGCGAGCCGTTGTTGCGGGTCTGCAGCGTGCCGAACCAGGGCTCGTGGCCCTCGTGGATGGAGTGGCCGATACCGGTGCCGCGGGTCTGGGTCAGGAACTCGGTCCGGAAACCGATCAGACCACGCGAGGGCACGACGAACTCCATGCGCACCCAGCCGGAACCGTGGTTGGACATGTTGTCCATGCGGCCCTTGCGGACACCCATCAGCTGCGTGACGGCGCCCATGTGCTCCTCGGGCACGTCGATCGTCATGCGCTCGACCGGCTCGTAGACCTTGCCGTCGACGTCCTTGGTGACGACCTGCGGCTTGCCGACGGTCAGCTCGTAGCCCTCCCGGCGCATGGTCTCGACCAGGATGGCGAGCGCCAGCTCACCACGGCCCTGCACCTCCCAGGCGTCCGGGCGCTCGGTGTCCAGCACGCGCAGCGAGACGTTACCGATCAGCTCGCGGTCCAGGCGGTCCTTGACCTGGCGGGCGGTGACCTTGCGGTCCTTCACGGCCGCCTTCGCGTCGGCACCCTTGCCGGTGCCGCCGCGGCCGACCAGCGGCGAGGTGTTCGTACCGATGACCATGGAGATCGCCGGCTCGTCCACCGTGATCAGCGGCAGCGGGACCGGGTTCTCGGTGTCGGCCAGCGTCTCGCCGATCATGATGTCCGGGATACCGGCGACCGCGCAGATGTCACCGGGGCCGGCCTTCTCGGCCGGCTTGCGGGTGAGCGCCTCGGTCATCATCAGCTCGGAGATGCGGACGTTGCTGATGGTGCCGTCGCGCTTGATCCACGCGACCGTCTGGCCCTTGCGCAGCTCGCCCTGCTCGACCCGGAGCAGCGCGATACGGCCGAGGAAGTTGTCGGCGTCGAGGTTGGTGACGTGGGCCTGGAGCGGCGCGTCCTCCTCGTACGTCGGCGCGGGGATGTGCTCCAGGATCGTGGAGAAGAACGGCTCCAGGCTGTCGGAGTCCGCCGGGACCGTGCCGTTCTCGGGCTTGGTCAGCGAGGCGATGCCGTCCCGGCCGCAGGCGTAGACGATCGGGAACTCGATCTGCTCCTCGTCCGCGTCCAGGTCCAGGAAGAGGTCGTAGGTCTCGTTGACGACCTCGTCGATCCGGGCGTCCGGGCGGTCCGTCTTGTTGATGCACAGGATGACGGGCAGCCGGGCCTGCAGCGCCTTGCGCAGCACGAACCGGGTCTGCGGCAGCGGGCCCTCGGAGGCGTCCACCAGCAGCACGACACCGTCCACCATGGACAGACCGCGCTCGACCTCGCCGCCGAAGTCGGCGTGGCCGGGGGTGTCGATGATGTTGATGGTGATCGGGTCCCCGCCGTCCTTCGGGTGGTACTTCACCGCGGTGTTCTTGGCGAGGATCGTGATGCCCTTCTCACGCTCCAGGTCGTTCGAGTCCATCATGCGGTCGTCGACGCCTTCGAGCTGATGGGCGGCGAAGGCGCCGGCCTGCTTCAGCATGCCGTCGACGATGGTGGTCTTGCCGTGGTCGACGTGAGCGACGATGGCGACGTTGCGGATGTCGTGGCGCGTGGCCATAGTGCGACGAACTCCCGGGGTGTGAGGATTGCCCTGCGCGTACGTCTGTGTCACGCGGGTCCTGCCGGGCTGGACACGCCACGGCCTCACCCCATGGTACGTGGCCTCACGGGAACCGGCCTCCTCAGGGCTGTGTGATCATCTCCTCGCAGGTCAGCCCTTGGGGCCGGCGGAGGCGCTCGTGGGACCGGCGGGGACCTTCGCGCCCTTCTTCAGGAAGCCCATGTCCTCGTAGACCGGCGTCTGGAATCCGAACGCCCCGGCGTTGACCAGGTTCTTCCGCACCGCCACGAGCTGAGGCCGCTGATAGAGCGGAATGGACGCGGCCGAGGCCCAGATCCTGGCGTCCGCCTTGCGGATCAGCGACACCTCGTCGTCCTCGTCCAGGGTGGCCGCGGCCTCGTCGAACAGCTGGTCCACCTGGTCCGTGCCGACCCGCGTGTAGTTCTGCTCGACGTTCACCGAGCCGTCCGCCGCCGGCACCGGCTTGGCGAACACCGGCCGGTCGTCCGTCGCCGGGAACGCGGAGGACGGCCAGGAGTACAGCGCGAGGTCGAAGTCGCCGGCGGCGATGTGGTCCTTGAAGTAGCTCGCGTCCGGGACCCTGCTGATCGTCGTCCGGATGCCGACCCGCTCCAGCATGGCCGAGATCCGCTCGGCGACCGAGTTCAGCGTCTCGGAGCCGGAGCCGGACGGGAGCACGAAGCGGAGCTGCAGCGGCTTGCCGTCCTTGGCGAGCTGCTGTGCCGCAGCGGCCGCCGGCGCGGCCGTGCCCTGGGGGGCGTAGGCGCCCTGTGCGCCACCGCGCCTGCCCTCCTGGGCCAGGTGCCGGTCGCCGCCGTCCCCCCGTCCGCCGTTCTTGCCGTTCTCGTCGTTGTCCTCGCCGACGATGTACTCGCCGTCCCTGCCGCCGTCGGACTTGTCCTCCCTGACCTTCTTCTCGCCGTCCTTCTTCTCGCCGTCCTTCTTCTCGCTCTTCCTGCCCTCGGGGCCGGCCGCTTTCTGGCCCTTCTTCTGCTCCTTGACCGGGCCGCCCGGCACCCAGCCGGCGTCGGCGAGCAGCTCCTGCGCCTGCTTGGTGTCCTGGCCGCCGATCGCGCCGCTGTTGTCGGTGTACGCGGCCTGCCCGGACAGGGCGAGATGACTGCCGACCGGCACGGCGGGCAGACCCAGCGGGGTGAGGACCAGCCTGGCCAGTTCCCGGCGGTCCAGGGCGCGGGCGACGGCCCGGCGGACGCGTTCGTCGGCGAGGGGCCCCCTGGAGCCGTTCAGGGCGAGCTGGGTGTAGGCGGCCTCCAGCGACCTGCGGACCTCGACGTCGCGCAGCGCCTGCTGTTCGTCCAGGTACTCGGAGATGGCCTTGCGCAGCTTCTTCCGGCCGGCCCTGACGTCGTCGGAGTCGAAGTCGTGCGCCCGCGCCCATGCGCGCAGCTGCTTGACCGAGGTCTTGCCGGAGCCCTGCAAGGGGTTCGCCGCGCTGTGCGCGGCGAGCCCGATCCGCTGGGCGTCACCGGGGTCGACGTCGGCGACGTCCACGCTGCCGTCGGCGAGCGCGGCGGCCCGCTTGTCGCGGGGTACGGCGTGCAGCACGATCTCGTTCAGCTTGGCGGGCCGGCCCCACCAGCGCGGGTTGCGGGTGAGGACGACGTCCTTCTTGGCGGTGTCGACCTTGTCCACCTTGAAGGGCCCGGCGGTGACCTGCAGCTTGCGGCGGGCGCCGTCGTTGAAGGCGTCCGGAGTACCCATGACGTCCTTCGGGTACAGCGGGGAGAACAGCGACTTCCAGTCGGCGTACGGGCGGGAGAAGGTGACCCGGACCTGGAGGTCGTTGGCGCCGCGCTCGATCTTCTCGATGCGGTCGTAGCCGGCGTTGCGGGCCGTCCAGTACGAGCTGTTCTTCCCGGACAGGGCGCGCCACTGGGCGACGAAGTCGGCGGCGCCGATCTCCCGGCCGTCGCTCCACACGGCCTGCTGGTTCAGCTTGTACAGCACGACCTGGCGCGGCTCGGTCTCGATGACCTTGGCCGACTCCAGGTAGGCGGGGTTGGGCACCGGCCGGCCGGTGGCGTCCAGCCGGAACATCGACGGCAGGACCGCCTGGGCGATGCGACTGGTGCCGGCGTCGGCGTCGGCCTGGAAGGTGTTCAGGGTCTCCGGTACGGCGTCGACGGCCCACTTCAGGGTCCCGCCGTCGGCGACCAGGTCGCGGGCGACCGGGGCGATGTCCTGCCCGGCGAGGGGCCCCGCCACCTTCTCGTCGGAACCGCATCCGGCGAGGAACGGCACCGCGAGCGCGCCGGCGGTGAGGAAGGAGACCGAGCGCATCACCGCACGCAGTCCCACGCCGTGGTGGTACATCTCTGCTACCTCCGGGAAGCCGCGGGTTTATGCTCGCTTGTGTCGGTATGTGGAGCTGATCACCTTTGGCGGTATATGGAGCTGATCAGATCTATGCGGCCCACTGAAGAGGAAAGGATCCGGCCACAGCGGGCGACACGGCGACGGCGGGTGGTAACCCCACCCGTGTGGCGCAACACCACCGGAGATGCACCAGTGCGCCTCCGCCAATCGCTGCACACGCCTTCACATCGACAGGTGTGACGCGCAACACTCCAAGGCGCATGAACGTTGCCGCGCAGGGCCCGCCGGATCCGCGGAAGTGAGGGCAAGTCATGTCCGTGCACGACGACATCACCTCGGTCCAGCGCTCTCTCGACGATCTGAACCGGTCGCTGGGACGCCTGGAACACCAGCTCGGCAGCGGCGGCCTGGAGATGCGCCGGGTCCGGTTGGACGCCGACCATCTGCGCGAGAGCGTGGCGCTGCTGCGTGAGGCCGCCACCACCGGGGAGGCCCCGCGCCGCCCCGACCTCGTCACCATCTCCGACACGCCGTATGACACCAGCCTGTGGGTGGGCTCGGACGACGAGGGCCTGGGCGCCCGCGACCGGCACGCCCCCTGAACCGACCCGAACCGACCGGAGTCATCCCTTGGCCACTGGTACGGAACCCCAACAGAACAGCGGCGGCGTACGAGCCGGTGCGCGCGCCGCGATCACGGCCCCGCATCTGCGGACCGACCGCTGGTGGCTGGCGCCCGCCGTCACCGCGGCCGGTCTGCTGGCCTTCGTCGTCTACTCGACCTGGCGGGCCTTCGCGAATGCGGACTACTACGCGGCGCCGTACGTCTCGCCGTTCTACTCGCCGTGCCTGGCGAGCAACTGCCGGACCATGCACGCGGGCCCGAACGCCGATCTCTTCGGCAGCTGGTGGGGCATCTCCCCCGCGATCATCATCCTGATCTTCCCGCTCGGCTTTCGGCTGACCTGCTACTACTACCGCAAGGCGTACTACCGCAGCTTCTGGGCGTCCCCGCCCGCCTGCGCCGTCGCCGAGCCGCACAAGACGTACACCGGTGAGACCCGCTTCCCGCTGATCCTGCAGAACGTCCACCGCTACTTCTTCTACGCGGCCCTGCTGGTCGCCGGCGTGCTCACCTACGACACCGTGCTGTCCTTCCGGGACACGCACTACCGGTGGGGCCACATGGGGCTCGGCACCCTGGTGTTCCTGGTCAACATCGTGCTGATCTGGGCGTACACGATCTCCTGCCACTCCTGCCGGCACATCGTCGGCGGCAAGCTCAAGCACTTCTCCAAGCACCCCGTGCGCTACGGGGCGTGGCAGTTCGTCGGCAGGCTCAACGCCCGGCACATGCAGCTGGCCTGGGCGTCGCTGCTGAGCGTGGCGTTCGCCGACTTCTACGTCTATCTCGTCGCGTCCGGGGTCTTCGCCGACCCGCGCTTCTTCTAGGAACAGGTGAGCCGTCTGATGTCCGTGGTGGACCGCCAGGAGTGGGACGTCGTCGTGGTCGGTGCCGGCGGCGCCGGGCTGCGGGCCGCGATCGAGGCGCGCGAACGGGGCGCCCGTACGGCGGTGATCTGCAAGTCGCTGTTCGGCAAGGCGCACACGGTGATGGCCGAGGGCGGCATCGCGGCGGCCATGGCCAACGCCAACGAGCACGACAACTGGCAGGTGCACTTCCGCGACACCATGCGCGGCGGCAAGTTCCTCAACCAGTGGCGGATGGCCGAGCTGCACGCGCAGGAGGCCCCGGACCGGGTGTGGGAGCTGGAGACCTGGGGCGCGCTGTTCGACCGTACGAAGGACGGCCGGATCTCCCAGCGCAACTTCGGCGGCCACGAGTACCCGCGGCTCGCGCACGTCGGCGACCGTACGGGCCTGGAACTGATCCGCACGCTCCAGCAGAAGATCGTCGCCCTGCAGCAGGAGGACTTCAAGGAGACCGGGGACTACGAGTCCCGGCTGAAGGTCTTCCAGGAGTGCACGGTCACGCGGGTCCTCAAGGACGGGGACCGTGTCTCCGGTCTCTTCGCCTACGAGCGCGAGACCGGCCGCTTCTTCGTCCTGGAGGCCCCCGCGGTCGTGATCGCGACCGGCGGCATCGGCAAGTCCTTCAAGGTCACGTCCAACTCGTGGGAGTACACGGGTGACGGGCACGCCCTCGCCCTGCTCGCGGGCGCGCCGCTGCTGAACATGGAGTTCGTGCAGTTCCATCCCACCGGCATGGTCTGGCCGCCGTCGGTGAAGGGCATCCTCGTCACCGAGTCGGTGCGCGGCGACGGCGGGGTCCTGCGGAACTCCGAGGGCAAGCGGTTCATGTTCGACTACATCCCGGACGTCTTCAAGGAGAAGTACGCCGAGTCGGAGGAGGAGGCCGACCGGTGGTACGAGGACCCGGAGAACAACCGGCGCCCACCGGAACTGCTCCCCCGCGACGAGGTGGCCCGCGCCATCAACGCCGAGGTCAAGGCGGGCCGGGGCTCGCCGCACGGCGGGGTCTTCCTGGACGTGTCCACGCGGATGCCCGCCGAGGTGATCCGGCGCCGGCTGCCGTCGATGTACCACCAGTTCAAGGAGCTGGCGGACGTCGACATCACGGCGGAGGCGATGGAGGTCGGGCCGACCTGCCACTACGTGATGGGCGGCATCGCCGTCGACTCCGACACGGCGGCGGCGCGCGGGGTGCCGGGCCTGTTCGCGGCCGGTGAGGTGGCCGGCGGTATGCACGGCTCCAACCGGCTCGGCGGCAACTCGCTCTCCGACCTGCTGGTCTTCGGGCGCCGGGCGGGCTGGCACGCGGCGGAGTACGCCCAGGGGCTGGCGGATCGGCGTCCGCCGGTGGACGACGCCCAGGTCAACACGGCCGCGGCGGAGGCCCTGCGCCCGTTCTCCGCCGAGGCGGACCGGGAGGGCGAGGCGGGCCCGCCGGAGAACCCGTACACCCTGCACCAGGAGCTCCAGCAGACCATGAACGACCTGGTCGGCATCATCCGCCGCGAGGGCGAGATGGAGCAGGCCCTGCGCAAGCTCGCGGAGCTGCGGGGACGCGCCCGCCGGGCCGGGGTCGAGGGCCACCGCCAGTTCAACCCCGGCTGGCATCTGGCGCTGGACCTGCGGAACATGCTGCTGGTCAGCGAGTGCGTGGCCCGTGCGGCCCTGGAGCGCACCGAGTCGCGCGGCGGCCACACCCGCGAGGACCACCCCACGATGGACCGCAAGTGGCGCAACGTGAACCTGCTGTGCACCCTCGCCGACCCCACCGGCGGCCTCGCGGCGACCGACTCCGGCCGCGGCCAGGTCCGCCTCACCCGCGAGACCACCGCCCCCATCCGCCCGGACCTGCTCGCCCTCTTCGAGAAGGAGGAGCTGGTCAAGTACCTCGCCGAAGAGGAGCTGTACGAGTGAGCAGCTACGAGGCCCGCTTCAAGGTGTGGCGGGGTGATGAGCAGGGCGGCGGCCTGGAGGACTTCACCGTCGAGGTGAACGACGGCGAGGTGGTCCTCGACATCGTCCACCGCCTCCAGGCCACCCAGGCCCCCGATCTGGCCGTGCGCTGGAACTGCAAGGCCGGCAAGTGCGGTTCGTGCTCGGCGGAGATCAACGGCCGCCCCCGGCTGATGTGCATGACCCGCATGTCGGTCTTCGACCGCGCGGAGACCATCACCGTCACGCCCCTGCGCACCTTCCCGGTGATCCGCGACCTGGTGACGGACGTCGGCTTCAACTACCAGAAGGCGCGGGAGGTTCCGGCGTTCGTGCCGCCCGCCGGGCTGGGCGCCGGCGAGTACCGGATGATGCAGGAGGACGTGGACCGTTCGCAGGAGTTCCGCAAGTGCATCGAGTGCTTCCTGTGCCAGGACACCTGCCATGTCGTCCGCGACCACGAGGAGAACAAGACGGCATTCGCGGGCCCGCGTTTCCTGATGCGGATCGCCGAACTCGACATGCACCCGCTGGACGCGGCCGCGGAGACCGGCCTGGACCGGGGGCGCACGGCCCAGGGCGAACACGGCCTCGGCTACTGCAACATCACCAAGTGCTGCACGGAGGTCTGCCCCGAGGGCATCAAGATCACCGACAACGCGCTGATCCCCATGAAGGAGCGCGCGGTCGACCGCAAGTACGACCCGCTGGTGTGGCTCGGCTCGAAGATCAGGAGGCGGTCCTCCTAGGAGCGGGGCGACCGGGGCGCTGGGAGAGAACCTGGACCACCGTGCCCGCCATCCACAGGCACCACCCGGCGGCCGGAAGGGCGCCCAGCCCCGCGTCGGCGAGCGGCCCGAGGAACATGAACAGGCCCAGCCCGACCGCGTTGGCCAGCGCCCCGTACCCCCACAGCCGGGGCCGCAGCACCCGGCGCCGGGCCAGTGGCGGTATCCACTCCGCCACCACGGCCAGGGCGCCGAGCACGCCCATGAACGCCACCGCCGGCACGCCCGCCACCACCAAGAACATGTGCATGCCGATCATGCTCCCACCCGTGCCGCCCCAGCGGCACGACTGCCCGCAGCCACGGGGAATTGCTGTCGTGTTCCGGTCACCGTCACCGGACCCAGTCTTCCCGATAGGCCGTCCAGTCCGCCTCGGTGGCCGCGAAGTCGACGTAGAGGGCGACGCCGAAGCGGGCCCGGTCCCTGTCGGTGCGGGACAGGCCGAGGCGGACCCCGCGTACGGCGGCCGGGACGGTCTCGGCTCGGGCCCGGTGGCCGAAGCGGTTCTCGTGGTAGAAGGGCAGGCCCATGAGCAGGTCGGTGGACTCGGGGGTGACCTCCAGGGCCAGCGAGGTCTGCTGGGCGACATAGCCGCCGTACAGGCTCTGCAACGGCTGCATGGTGTCGTACGACATCACCGCGATCTGGTCGACGCGCCGCGCGACCTGCCCGAAGTACGCCTGCGACCACCACTTGGGGTGGCCGGTCACGGTGCCCCAGAAGGAGTGGAGGGCCGGCAGCGGATCGATCTGGTGGGCGGCGACGGAGAGCACGGCGTGGTGGGCGCGGGTGACGCGGTGCAGGGCGTCCAGGAGGGCGAGGTAGTTCCGGTCGCCGGAGTGCAGGGGCTCCAGGTCGAAGTGGGCGCCCTGGAAGCCGGCGGCGAGGATCTGCCGGGTGGACTCGACGACGGCAGCGCGGGTGGCGGGGCGCTCCAGGTGCATGGCGTACGGCTTCTCCGGGGCGACCTCGTCGCCGAGCCAGGCCTGCACACGGATGTGCGGCGCCCGGCGGCGCAGGGCTTCCGTGAGCCAACGGGCCCTGGGATACGCCGACTCGGGGAGCGTGCCGTCGTGTTCCAGGGGACCCGCGTGGACGTACAGGTCACGGATGCCGGTGTCGCGCAGACGGCCGGCGAGCGCGGTGACGTCGGCGTCGGTCCTGCGGCCGTCGATCCAGGCGTGGCCGAGCCAGACGGCGTCGCGGCCGCGGGTGTACGTGCCGCTGTCGGGGGTCCCGGTGTAGTCGAGGCGGAGGGCGGTCTCCGCGGCGAGGGTGGGAAGGAGCAGCAGGAGGACGAGGGCGAGCGCGGTGCGCCTGAGTGTGCGCGCCCATGTGCGTTTCCGGCTCCTGTCGGCGGGGCGGCTTTCGTCCCCGGGTGCGGGCGGCCCCTGTGGGCTTTCCTCGGCGTCGGCGGCCTCGGGCGGTCGTGGCGTGGGCGCGCCGGTACGCCCGTCCGCGCCTCCCCCGTCCGTCGTCGCCGCTTCCGTTTTCGCCCCGTCGCCGTCTCTGGTGTCCATTCCTGCCCCCTGCCCATCCCGTCCCCCACCCGTATCCATCCCGCTCGCGAAGGCGCCTACCTGCCCATACGCTCCAAAATGTGACGTCCTCCCCGATCCGCGGCCGGCCCCGGCGCGCCAAGGCGCACATATGGGTGCGGGTGGCGCATGCCGTGGTGGGTGTCGTGGTCGGGGCCGGGTGGCTGGTGTTGCCGGTGATGACGGGCGGTGCGCAAGATCCGGTTCCCGTGACGCCCGCCGGGACCGTCGCGAGCGCCACCGCGCCGCAGCAGGACGAGACGTCCGCCACCGACCTCCTGCTGCCCCTCATCGCGGTGGTCGCCGCCGTGGGGCTGGCCGGATACGGCTACCTGCGCCGCACCCGCCGCGCCCGTACCCGTACGACCCCCGGGATCGTCTCCGTCGCCCCGCCCGCGCCCACTCCGGCCGACTCCGAGCGCCAGGCGCGCGCCGCGCTGGTCCTCGCCGACGACTGTGTCCGCACGAGCCGGGAGGAACTCTCCTTCGTCCAGGAGCGGTTCGCGCGAACGGACACCGAGCCCTTCGTCGACGCGCTGCGGGCCGCCGAGACCGAGCTGGCGGCCGCGTGCGCGATCTGGCGTCGGTACGAGCAGGGGGTCCCGGAGGACGACGTGGCCCGGCGGCAGGCGCTGGTCGGCGTGGTCGGCCGGTGCGCGGAGGCGGGGCGCCGGCTGGATGCCCAGGCTCCCGCGCTGGACCGGCTGCGGCGGCTGGAGGAGCCGGAGCCGGCCGGAGCGCTGGAGGTCGCCGAGCGGCGGTTCCGGGAGCTGACGGGGCGGACGCCGGCCGCCGAGGAGACCCTGGCCACCCTGCGCGACCGCTGCACTCCCGCGGCCGTCGCGCCCGTCACCGGGTACCTCGAACAGGCCAAGGACCGGCTGGTGTTCGCCACCTCGCGGCTCAACGAGGCCCGCCAGTCGGCCGACGCGGGCGACGGCGCGCGGGCCGCCGGGCAGCTGCGCGCCGCCGAGGGCGCGGTGGCCCAGGCCGACGTCCTGGTCACCGGGGTGGAGCGGCTCGCCGCGGAGCTGCGGGAGGCGGCGGAGCTGGTGCCGGCCGCGCTGACCGGCGCGGAGGCGGAGATCGCGGCGGCCCGGAAAGGGGGCGTTGTGGTTCCGCTGACCAGCGGTGAGCTGCACGCCCGGCTGGCCCACGCGGACGGCGTGCTGGCCGCCGTACGGGAGGAGCTGACGGCGGGCGCGTACGACCCGCTGGACGCCCTGCGCCGGATCGCGCGGGCGGTGGAGCGGCTGGAGACGGGCCGCGCAGGTGCGCCGGCCGCCGCTGCGCTGCTCGTGGCGAGGAGTTCCGTCGCCGGGGCGGAGGACTTCGTCACGGTGCACCGGGGTGCGGTGGGCCCACAGGCGCGGGTCCGCCTGGCGGAGGCGGCACGCGAACTGGGCGCGGGTCACGCCGGCCAGGCCGATGCCATCGCCCGCGAGGCCCGGGACCTGGCCGAGCAGAACGTACGGGCCCACGGCAACCCGCACACGGGCGCCGACGGAGACGCACCGGGCCTGGCCGCTGCGGTCCTGGGCGGAGTCCTCCTGGCCGAGGACCCGGACGGCGGGCCACCGGCGAGCTACGGCGGCCCGGAAACACGGTCCCGCCGCAGCCTCTGAGCAGCTGCCCGGCCGATCGGGCCGTCCAGGTCCGAGCCCCGGGTGGCCGGTGTCAGAAGAGGCTCAGCAGAGCCTCCGCCGGGTCGGTGAGGCCTGCCTCTCCGCCGGGGAGCGGCAGCTCGAACCACACGGTCTTGCCGCGAGGCGTCCGGCGCGAGCCCCAGGCCGCGCTGAGCAACCCCACCAGCTGCAGCCCCCGGCCGCCCTCGTCGGTGTCCCGGGCCCGTCGGCGCCGGGGCTGGACCAGCCCGGAGTCCCACACCTCGCAGACCAGGGTGCGGTCCAGCAGCAGCCGGAGCCGTATCTCCCCCTCGCCGTACCGCAGCGCGTTGGTGACCAGCTCGCTGACGAGCAGTTCGGTGGTGTCGACGAGCGGCTCCAGGTCCCAGCTCAGCAGCTGTCCCCGGGCATACTCCCGCGCCCGCCCCACACTCCGCGGCTCACGCGGCAGCGTCCAGTCGCCGACGGACTCGGCCGGCAGCCCCTGCACCCGCGCCATCAGCAGCGCGATGTCGTCCTCGCCGTGGTGGGTGTCGAGGGTGTTGAGGACGTGGTCGCAGACGTCCTCCAGCGGGCGGGAGGGATCGGTGAGCGCGCCGACGAACGCCTGCAGCCCCTCGTCCAGGGGGTGGTCGCGGGACTCGACCAGGCCGTCCGTGTACAGCGCCAGCAGCGCGCCCTCCGGCAGCTCGACCTCGACCTCCTCGAACGGCTCGCCGCCCACTCCCAGCGGCATGCCGGGCGGCACGTCCAGCATCAGGGCCGGCTCACCGGGCTCGACCAGGACCGGTGGCAGATGGCCCGCGTTGGCGAACGTACAGCGTCTGGTGACGGAGTCGTACACGGCGTACACGCAGGTCGCGAGGTAGACCTCGGAGAGGTCGGCGTCGCGGGGCTGGCGTGCCGTGCGCGTCGCCTGCTGCACCCCGCCCGGAGTGCCCAGCCCCCGCGCGATCTCGTCCAGCGCCGAGAGCACCTCGGCCGGTTCGAGATCCAGCAGCGCCAACGTCCGTACGGCGGTGCGGAGTTCACCCATCGCGACCGCCGCCCGCAGACCCCGCCCCATCACGTCGCCCACCACCAACGCCGTACGGTGGCCCGGCAGTTCGATCACGTCGAACCAGTCGCCGCCCACCTCGGTCGCGGCGTTGCCGGGCAGATAGCGGCAGGCGATGTCCAGCCCGGAGGCCTCGGGGTCGCCCGGCGGCAGCAGCGAGCGCTGCAGTATCAGCGCCCGCTCGTGCTCCCGGCGGTACAGGCGCGCGTTGTCGATGCAGACCGCGGCGCGCGCGGCCAGCTCCACCGCCAGGTCCCGGTCGCGGTCGCCGAACGGCTCGCTGCCCTTGGTGCGGGCGAACTGGGCGAGGCCGACGACCGTGTCGTGGGCGACCATCGGCACGGCCAGCGTGGACTGCACGAGCCCGCCCTCCTCGGGCGGTACGGCTTGCGGCCGGGCGGTGCGCAGGGCGTCCGCGCAGGGCGAGTTGAAGGGGAAGTGGTGGACCGCGCCGACCTCGACGGGCTCGCCGGCGACGGCGAAGGGCGCACCGGAGACGGCGCTCGCGAAGGCGACGCGGCGCAGTTCGGCGCTGCCGTCCGTGAGTCCGGGCGGGGTCTCGTCGCCGGTGAGCAGGCCCTGGTAGAGGTCGACGGTGGCGAGGTCGCAGAATCCGGGGACGACGACGTCGAGGAGTTCCCGGGCCGTGGTCTCCAGGTCGAGGGAGTTCCCTATGCGCGCGCCGGCCTCGTTGAGCAGGGCGAGGTTGCGCCGGGCGGCGGCGGCCTCACGGGCGGCGGCCCGGCGGGCGGTGATGTCGGTGCCGAGCCAGGCGATACCGATGGGCCGGCCGCTGCCGCTGTGCACACGGTAGAGGTTGACGGACCAGTGCCGGCGTTCCTCGGAGCCGGGGACGTGACCGGTGACATGCATGTCGGTGATGGACTGGCCGGTGTCCAGCACCCGCCGCAGGGTGGCCGAAACCCGCTCGGCCTCACCGCGCGGCAGATAGTCGTGGACGCCCTTGCCCCGGTGGTCGTCCGGGGTGCCGCCGAAGGTGGAGGCGAAGCGCTCGTTGGCCCGACGGACCCTCAGATCGGTGTCGATCAGCAGGAATCCGAACGGGGACTGACCGAAGATGGCCTGGGAGGCGGCCAGATCGGTCTCCATGCTGCGCAGGGTGCGGACGTCCACGACGATACACACGGCGGCCTTGTCGCCCTCGGCGGTCCGGGTGGGCATGACGTAGACCTCGGCCAGGCCCTCCTCGCCGCGCCCGCCGTCCGCCCTGTCCGGCATCCGGAAGGGCACGACCCCGGTCCACTCCCGCCCGTCGAGGATTTCGGCCATCTTGCGCTGGCCGCGCTCGCGCAGGTCGGGGTCGATGAAGGCCTCTATCGGGTCCATGCCGACGGCGCGTGCGGCGGGGATGCCGAAGAGCTGCTCGGCGCGCAGGCTCCACTGGTCGACCAGCCCGCCTGGACTGATGGAGAAGGACGCGACCTTGATGTAGTCGTAGATGGAACCGGGCGGACTGCTCTGCCACATGGCGTCGCCGGGTGCGGCGGCCTCCGCGGCCTGGTTCCTCGCGCCGTCCGACGGGTCCTCGGACTCCGTGGCCTTCGCTGGTATCTCGCTCACGCGAACCGTCCCCTCCAGCTCACCGCGCCCGGCACCGGTCACCGACAGCGGCTGCCCGCAGTATCCAGCACTACGGCGCCGCACGACACGGTGTTCACGATCACAGCTCGGTCCAGATGTTTTTCGGACCGGTCCGTGACAACACTTCCACTCTTCTAACCAGGGAACACGCCCTCGAATCACGCACCGCGGCGACGGCGGCGCGCCCGCGGCGCACGATGGACGCACCGCCACCCGCTGTACACCCCCGTGCCCCCCGGATGCTTCCGGCTCACCCCGGCACCGTCAGTTCGAACCAGACGGTCTTTCCGCTCGCGCCGGGCCGGGTGCCCCAACGACGCGAGGAGCCCGCGACGAGTTGCAGACCGCGCCCGCCCTCGTCCTCGTCGCGGGCGACGCGTTCGCGCGGCGGGTCGGGCAGCGGGTCGGAGACCTCCACCCGCAGCGCGTCGTCCAGCCCGGCGGGACGTACGAGCCGTACGCCGATGGGGCCGGTGGCGTGCCGCAGCGAGTTGGTGACCAGCTCGCTGACCAGCAACGCGGCGAGATCGGCCAGGCAGTCGAGGTGCCAGCCGTGCAACTGGCCGCGGACCGCGGCGCGGGCGGTGCGCACGGCACCCGGTTCCGCGGGAAAGGTCCACTCGGCGCAGTCGCCATCGGTGTCGATCACGCCGATCACTTCCCAGGCCAGTGAGCCTACCCATGTCCGGTTTCGTGGGGTTAATGGGCACATACCCGATATCCAGGGGGCAGTACCGCGCGGGAGGGCGCACAGTGGCACGAACGGCGTAGGAGGCGCTCAGTGCGGGCCGCTGATGAGCCGGGGTGAGACTTCACGGACCGCCGGGACGTCCTGGTCGAGCCAGTCCACTTCCCAGATCCGGTCCGGGGTCAGCCAGCGCAGTTCGTCATGGTCCTGGAGGGGCCTCGGCGCGGGGGAGCCGGGGCGCAGGCGGGCGGTCCACACCTGCAGGACGTACGGCGCCCGCAGCGGCCACTGGCCGGGCACGCGCTCGACCGCCTCGGCCTCGATGCCGAGTTCCTCGCGCAGTTCACGCACCAGGGCGTCCTCGGGCCGTTCGCCCGGCTCGACCTTGCCGCCGGGCAGCTCCCAGCGGCCGGCCAGGTCGGCGGGTGCGCTGCGGCGGGCGGCGAGCAGTCGGCCGCCGTCGAGGAGGGCGGCTCCCACCACCACGATCCGGTCCTTCAGCGGTGTGCCGGGTGTCATGGGCGTCATGGGGCGGAGCCTACGGGAGGGCGCGCCAGGTCAGTTGGGGCACGTCTCCCCGTGTCAGTTGCAGGCGCCAGGGCCGGGGTGGCCGGCACCGTCCCCGTGTCAGTTCCGGGCGCCGTCCCCGTTCTGGCCGATGCGCTCGACCCAGTAGAGCTGTTTGTGTCCCCGGTCGTCGAGGCTGTCGGCGATCTTCTGGGCCTCGGCGCGGGTCGCGTAGCGGCCGACGCGGTAGCGATTGCCGTTGTCGTCCTGCCGTATCACGATCCAGGGCAGGGAGACCGTCCCCTCACTCATGGTCCCCACCGCCCGCGCCGCTCCTTCTCGCACCACCCCACCAGCCTCCGCTTCCTGTCCCGGGCCCCCGCCGTGCCCCGCCTAAGGAAACCGCAATACGCATATGCCCGAGCGTACGCCCAACCTTTACGCAGCGAACACGCCTTTTCACAAAGAGGTATGCAACCAGCCAGAACGCAGGGGGCGCACGGATGCGAATGCGCCGTCGTGAGCGCCGCTGTCCCGAGTCGGAGGCATATCCGTGTGACCCCTGGTCACCAGGGAAAACGGCCGGATTACGGCGACGGCCGGGGCCCGGACACAGAACGCGCGACCGCCCGCCCTTCACCGGACCGCAGCGAGGGTGTGCGCTACCTCACTCAGGGGGCGCACAGCAGGTCAAACCTCGCGCAAGGGGCGCCGACGGCCAGGGCGGGTGCGGCGGTGGGCACGGCCAGGCGGAGCGACTGTCAGATCCGCGCCAGACGCGAGCCCATTACGGCTGGAGTTGGCCGCCCCGCCCATCACCGCGTCCAGCGAACGCCCCGACGGCCACGGCCCCGCCGTCGCGCACATACGGCCCCACCGTCACGACCCCACGGCCCCGCCACCCCGCGCTCAAGAACCTGCGGCCCCACGGCACCGCACCTCACCACCCGGCACTTCCCAGGCCGCCCACCCAACAGCACCACCCGCCCCAACCCGGCCGCCCGGCACTCCCGGGCCGGCCGCCCGCCACCCGTGCTCCGGCCGGACCACCCATCCCCGCCCCGCACTTCACCCCCACCGCCCCGGCACTCACGGGCCGACCACCCACCACCCGCGCCCCGCAACACCGCCCGCTCCAACCCCGCCGCCCTGCATTCCCCGGCCGACCGCCCACCACCCGCGCTCCAGCCGGACCACCCATTCCCGACCCGCACTTCGCCGCCGCCCGGCACTCACGGGCCGACCGCCGCCCGCCACCCGGGCCCCGCCGGACCACCCGTGCCGCCCCGCACTTCGACCCCGCGACCCACGCTCCTGGGCCGACCGGCACTCGCGGGCCGGCCACCCGCACCCGCACTCCCGCCGAACCACCCGTTCCCGCCCCGCGCCCCCACCGGCACCGCCGTCGGCGCTCCTCACCTCACCGGCAAGTGATAAGCCACCCGGTACCGGTCCGCCGGGATGACCACGTCGGCCGTTTCCACCGGGCGGCCGGAGGCGTAGTACGTGCGGTGGACGACCAGGACCACGTGGCCGGGGACGCCGCCGAGCACGTGCAGTTCCTCGGCGAGGCCGGGACGGGCGCCGACCTCCTCGGTGACGTTGTCCACGATGACGTCGATGGCGCGCATGCGCTCGACCACGCCCATGCCGCCGAGCGGCCCCTCCTCGGGCAGCATCACCGGGGTGCGGCCGGTGACGGCGAGGGGCTCCCACGAGGTGGAGAGCATCATCGGCTCGCCGGCCTCCCGGAACAGGTACTTGGTGCGCATGACCCGGTCGCCGACCTGGAGGCCCAGCCGCTCGGCGATGGCCGCCCCGGCCTCGGCCTGTTCGCTGCTGGACTCCCAGGTGCCGCGCACCGAGGCGTCGGCCTGCTCCTGCCGGAAGGGCGTGGCACCGCTGGAGGGGCGGTATCCGGAGCGGGCCACGCGGCGGGGCACCGGGCGCTCGCGCACATACGTCCCCGAACCGGAGCGGCCCTCGACCAGCCCCTCGGCCATCAGCACCTTGCGGGCCTCGAGCGCGACGGTGTCCGAGACGCCGTACTCCTCGCGGATGCGGGCCTGCGAGGGCAGGCGGGTATGAGGCGGCAGTGAACCGTCGACGATCTTCTTGCGGAGATCACCCGCGACACGCAGGTACGCCGGCTGCTCACCGAAAGTCACTGGCCGCTCCCATCAGGTTGTACAGACAGCAACAGCCTGGCAACCGTGGGTTGTGCCACGCAAGCAAGGGCCAGAGAATCACCCGATGTGATTACGTGGGGCACGGGAAGGCTTTACCCAGGCACTTTCTCCTTATAGATGCATAGATGCGCTCACACGGCCGTGCTCACACCTGGACTGTGCTCACACCTGGGCGCCGTGGCCACACCGGCGGCACCCCGGGGCCGGGGGCGTTGCCAGGCCCAAGGCCTTCCGTACGGTGACCGACCGGTGCGGCTCGATCAGGCCGAGGGCGGTCTCCTGGCGGCCTGGCTGATATGGCCCTTGTGGCTGGTGGGGCTGCAAGACAGCGGTGTGGACACCGGTACCGTGCTCCTGGGGCGGGCGGCGGCAGCGCGCGGGACCGGTGGAGGCCGTGACCGGGCCGACGTGCGACAGACAGGGCATGGTGAGCGGGGCACGAACGGGGGGCGGAATGAGGGGGGACACCCTGCCCGGGAACCGGGTGGGCGACGAGGTCGTCCGGGCGGTGAACGGGCTCACCAAGCGGTGGGCCGCGTCGGCGCAGGACGGCACGGTCTTCTCGGCGGCCGGGGTCTGGCCGCTGCTGGCCTTCCTGGCGGACGGCGCGGCGGGCCCGGCCCGGGCCGAGCTGAGCGAGGCCCTCGGACTGCCGGCGGATCAGGCAGCCGGTGCGGCACGGGAGTTGCTCGGCGCGCTGGGCGCCCTGCCCGGTGTGGGCTCCGCCGTCGGCCTGTGGACGAAACGGACGGTGGAGCTCGTCCCGCCGTGGGAGGCGGGGCTGCCCGCCGAGGCGCACGGCGTGCTCACCGGGGACACCGGCGCCGACCAGCGGGCGCTGGACGCCTGGGCGGCGGACCGTACCGGCGGGCTGATCGACCGGATGCCGGCCACGCTGGACAAGGACACCGAGCTGGTGCTGGCCGGGGCGCTGACGGTGCGGACCCGGTGGCTCAGCCCCTTCGACGAGGTTCCGCTGGAGACGGCGTACGAACCCTGGGCCGCCACCGAGCGGTTGGGCCTGCGGCACAGGAGCACCCTGCCGGACCGGGTCGGCGTCGCCGACACCCCGCACGGCCGGGTCACCGAACTGAAGGTGCTCGGCACGGACGCGCTGGACGTGCATCTGCTGCTGGGCGAGGAGGGGACGGCGCCGGGCCGGGTGCTCGGCGCGGGCGTGGACCTGCTGCACCGGCCGCGCACGGTCGTACCGGGCTCCCGGCTGCCGTACGGGGAGGTGGGCCCCGGGCTGCGGGTGGTCGAGGAGCGCTGCGCGGCCCCCTCCCCGCCGGTCCTGGACGTGCTGACGGCCGCGTACGACGTGACGGCGGACCACGATCTGCTCCAGCGGCACGAGCTGTTCGGGCTGACCACGGCACGGGACGCCCGGCAGGGGCACTTCCCGGGGATCAGCGGCTTCCCCCTCGCCGTCGGCTCGGCCGCACAGAGCGCCCTGGCGCGGTTCGGGGCGCTGGGCTTCCAGGCGGCGGCGGTCACGATGGTGGGGGCGTACGGGGCCGGGATGCCACCACAACTGCGCCATGTGAGGCGGCGGGTGAACGCCGTCTTCGACCGCCCCTTCGGCTTCCTCGCGCTGCACCGGCACTCGCGGCTGGTGCTGGCGGCGGGGTGGGTGACGGATCCGCTGCCGTTCCCGGAGCACCCGGGGTAGCCGGAGGATCCGTGGGACGACGAGTGAGCAAGGCCCTGTGGAAGGACGATCAGTGAGCAAGGTGACCGCCGAGACGGTCCGTGGGGTGAACGGGCTGACGGCCCGCTGGGCGCAGGCCCTGCCGGAGGGGACGGCCTTCTCCGCGCCCGGGGTCTGGCCCCTGCTGGCCTTCCTGGCCGACGGCGCCGCCGGCCCGGCGCGGGCCGAGCTGAGCGGGGCTCTCGGCCTGCCGGCGGATCAGGCGGCCGGTGCCGCACGGGAGTTGTCGGCGGCGCTCGCGTCGGTGTCCGGGCTGGACGCGGCGCTCGGCCTGTGGACGCACCAGGCGCTCACCCTGCGGGAGGAGTGGCGGGCCGGGCTGCCGGCCGGGACGTACGGGGTGTTCGGGGACGACCTCGTCACCGCGCAGGAGCGGCTGGACGCCTGGGCGGCCGAGCGGACCGGCGGGCTGGTGGAGCGCATGCCGGTGACGCTGACCCGGGACACGCGGATGGTGCTGGCCAGTGCCCTGGCGCTGCGCACGACCTGGCGGCAGCCGTTCAGCGAGCTGCCGCTGCGGCCCGGCTCCGGACCCTGGCAGGGGCGTACGCTGCGCGGCCTGCACCGGCGGAGCGTGCGGCCGGACCGGGTGGGTGTGACGGGCACCGCGGACGGCTTCGTCACCGCGCTGACGGTGCCCGGCGACAACGGCATCGACGTCCATCTGGTCCTCGGGGAGGAGCACATGAACCCGGGCCAGGTACTCACGGCCGGGGTGGGGATCGTCGAGCGGGCGCTGCCGCTGACCGGGGGCGGCGCGCTGCCGCACGGGCATGTGGGGCCGGGCCTGTACGTGGAGCAGCAGCCGGCCGTCGAGCCGACGCCGCTGACGCTGGATGTGCGGACGGTGGCGTACGAGGTGCGCGCCGACCACGATCTGCTCGCCCTGGCGGGGCTGTTCGGCCTGACGGCGGCGACGGATGCGCGACACGCCCATTTCCCCGGCATCAGCGACTACCCGCTCGCCATCGGCGCGGCCCGCCAGTCGGCGCTGGCCCAGTTCGGCGCGCTCGGCTTCCGCGCGGCGGCGGTGACCGCGGTGATGGCGGCGCCGGGCGGTGCCCCGCCGCAGTACCGCTACGAGTCGACGGTCGTCCGGGCCGTCTTCGACCGCCCCTTCGGCTTCCTCGCCGTCGACCGCGAGTCGCGTCTCGTGCTGGTGGCGGGCTGGGTGACGGATCCGGCGCCGGAGCCCGTCATGAGCTTCCCGGGCGCTGTTCCTCCAGGACTCTGACGCAGCGGGCGAGCAGCCCGGTCAGCGCCTCGCGCTCGGCGTCGGTGAACTCCGCCGCGAGGGCCCGTTCGACGCGTACGGCGGCCGTGTCGGCCTCGGCCATGACGGCGCGGCCCTCGTCCGTGAGGCGGGTCTCCAGGACGTTCTTGTGCCACTCGTGCGGGCTGCGGGTGATCAGGTCGCGGTCCTGGAGGTTCTTCAGGACCGTGTTCATGGTCGGCGGGGTGACCCCGCACAGCCGGGACAGGGCCGCGGCGGAGATGCCGGGGTTGCCGGAGAGGTGGAGCAGCGCGGCGTACTGGGCGACGGTCAGGCCCGCGGGCTTGAGGACCGCAGTCTTCGTGGCGTTGAGGGCCTGCTCGGCCCGCTTGAGGTGGGAGCCGAGGCGCTCGGACGCGGGCATGGAGGTCACCCGGCCCAGATTAGTGCTTGGGCAAGGATGAAGGCCCTGATGGTGATTAATGCACTGGCAAGCATTAGAGCTCTAATGTAGCTTTGCATTCGTCCTGCAGTGAGCAGCCGAACCGAGAGGCACCGTCGTGTCCCGTTCGATCCACCGCCGCACCTTCCTGACCGGCGCCGCCGCCGCGACCGTGGCCCTCGCCGCACCCCGGGCCACCGCGGCCGCCGGTCCCCGCATCTCCACCGCCTTCACCCTCCCGGACGCCCGGGCCTACCCCGAGGGCATCGCCCTGGACCCGCGCACGGGCGACGCGTACGTCGGCTCCTTCACGACCGGCGCGATCTACCGGGCCGCCGCCGGCAGCCGCGCCGCCGACGTCTTCCTGCCGGCCGGCGCGGACGGCCGTACGACGGCCAACGGGCTGAAGGCCGACCGCGCGGGCCGCCTGTGGGTCATCGACCACACCACCGGGATCGACGTCTACGACCTGCGCGACCGCTCCCTGCTGGCCCGCTTCCAGGTACCGGAGGGCGACCCGCGCTTCATCAACGACCTCGTGATCGGCGCCGACGGCACCGCCTACGCCACCGACAGCGTGCGCCCGGTGGTCTACCGGGTCACTCCCGCCGAGGTGGCCCGGGGCGGCAGCGCGCCGCTGGCCGCACACTTCGACCTGAGCGGCGCCGTCCCCCCGCACGCGCCGAACGCCTACGCCCTCAACGGCATCGTCGCCGACCCCACCGGGCGCCTGCTGTTCGTGGTCGACATGACCGGCGGCGGCCTGTACCGGGTCGACGTGACCGACGGGTCGGTCCGCCAAGTCACCCTGCACGGCGGAGACCTGGTGAACGGCGACGGCCTGGAGCTGTCCCACCGCACCCTGTGGGCGGCCCACAACCGGACCAACACCCTGACCCGCTGGCACCTCTCCCCCGACGGCACCGAGGCCCGCCTGACCCGCACACTGACCACGACCGACCTCCAGATCCCCACCACCCTGGCCCACACCCACCGCGGCCTGCTCGTCGTCCGCTCCCAGTTCGACAAGGGCGGCCCCATGGGGCAGGGGACACCGACCACGCCGTTCACGGTGGCCCGGGTGACGGGGATGTGAGCCTCGGGCCTCCCAACTGACCTACCGTCCGGTCGAGTTGAAGCACTACCGCCCCTGTGACCACGCCGCTACGCTGAGCCACTCGGCCGTCCACCGGAGGTGAGCAGTTGGGCACGACAGCGCATGGCGGCGGCACCGAGCCACGAAAGGCCGCGCTATTCGTTGACTTCGACAACATCTATCTCGGCCTGCGCAAGTTCGCCGGCGAGGCCGCCGAAGCCTTCGCCACACACCCGACGCAATGGATGAACTGGCTGGAGGCAGGGAGCGACACCGCGGCGGCTCCGCCCGGGAATCACGCCCGCCGGTTTCTCGTGCGGAACGTCTATCTCAATCCCGGACCCTTCAGCCCGTACCGGGCCGTCTTCACGAGCAGTGGGTTCCGAGCGATCGACTGCCCGACCCTGACCGCCCAGGGCAAGAACAGCGCCGACATCCATATCGTGCTCGACATCATGGACGCGCTCGCGAACCAGACCCGCTACGACGAGTTCGTCATCATGTCGGCCGACGCCGACTTCACCCCCGTGCTCCGGCGGCTGCGCGCCCAGGACCGGTGGACCACGGTGGTGACGGCAGGACTGAGCGCCCCGGCCCTGCGCGCGAACTGCGACACCCTGGTGACACCCGAACAACTCGTCGCGGCCATCCTCGGAGAGACGTCCGAATCGGCCGAGACGGCGCTGGACTACGTTCCCGCGCCGCTCAGGGCTTCCTCCGCGCCGGCCCGCGAGTTCGCCGGCGAGCGGGCACAGGCCGAGCCGAGCGGGGATGTCGAAGCCGTCGCCGTGGCGATCCGCGATGCCGTCCGGCGCAACCCCCGCCCGCTCGCGGCCTCGAGCGCGGCGCAGGCGGCACTCGCCGTCGACCCGGAGATCAAGACATCGGGCTGGTACGGCGCGGGGTCGTTCCGCGCCTTCGTCGAACGCCACCTGCACGATCTGCGGTACGAACCCGGCGGAGCCGGCTACGTGGTCGATCCGGCACTCCGCCCGGCGGACGGCACACCGAGCGACGAACGGCTCGAGCGCGACCCCTTCCTCCAACGGGTGCGCACCGTGACGGGCGTACCCGCACTGCCGTCACAGGCATACGGCACCCTCTTCCGCGTCCTCGCCGAGGATCTGCAGGAGCATCCGTTCCACCTCACCGAGACGTCCAAGCGGGTGCGCGATCAGACGGACCTGCAGGGCACGCCGGTCCCGCGCAGCGCGATCAGCTTTGTCATCAAGGGACTCACCTACGCCAAGCAGAAGCTGACGGATGAGGCCACCGCCGAAGCCCTGGCCGATGCCTGGGTCGACAACATCTACACGCTGTGCGCGAACGAGCAGATGCCGCTGACGGAGGAGGACCGGCAGGCGATCCGGGCGTGGGTCACCGACAACGTCGTACCCGAGAGCACCGGATCAGCCGAGGGGCCGGACTCCTGAGGTACGCCGGCCGGGACGGCCACGCCACCAGGTCCCGTGCGGCGGCTGTAACGCTCACGTTCCCGCTCGGGGACCTCGGCCGGCGGCGCGGCACCGGCATCCTCCACGTACCCGGCCGTGGTCAGGTCCGTCATCGCCTGGACGATGTCCGGGTCGGGCGGTCGCAGCTGCGGGTGGCGACGTCCGCGGTGCTCCGCGTACCGTCCATGGCCTCACGCCCGGTGTTCCGGCTTGATCCGAGGCCGCCGTATCGGGTGCACCGTCCTCTTCCCCAGTCTCTTCAGCCCCAACTCCCCGAAGGAGACCACCAGCGACAGCGGTGGCATCGGCGGCGCCTGAGCGGACGCGGATGATGGACCGCTTCCCCACGGTCGCAGAGGTCACCGAGTCGGCGCGGCAGCTGGTCTCCCGGTTTCCCGGAGCCGGCCGCCTGCGCCGGATCGGGACGTCCCGCGCGGGCCGTCCGATCCTGATGCTGTCCGTGGGGCACGGGCCGCGCCACATCCTGGTGGTCGCCCGACCGCACCCCGACGAGCCGGTCGGCGGCGCGACCGCGCTGGCGCTGGCGGAGCAGGTGGCACGCGGCGACCGGGTTTCCGCGGCGACCGACCCCTCCGTCGTGACCTGGGACATCGTCCTGTGCCTGGACCCGGACGGCGCCGCGCTGAGCCCGGGAATCGAAGAGGCGACGGCCGGCCCCGACCACACCCTGGACGCCTACTACCGCACCGCCTACCGCCCTGTCGCGGCGGAACAGCCGGAGTGGGCACCGATCGAGTCACGGCACCTCCCGGAGAGCCGGGCGCTGTTCCGTGTGATCGACGAACTGCGGCCGTTTCTCCAGTGCTCCCTGCACGGCGTCGAGGCGGGCGGCAGCTGGGTGCAGTTGACCCACGACCTGCCCCAACTCGCCGTACCCTTCCGCATGTCCGCCGCGGACCTCGGCATCCCGGTCCAGCACGGCACGTTCGACGCCCTGTACTGGGAGAACCCCGGCCCCGGGGTCTACGTCCTGCCTCCGCCGGACAGCACCGACCGCCTGGCGGCCGGGTCCGCGAACATCGGGCTGTCCACCTGGTGCGCACCCGCACGGTACGGCGGCGTCACGGCGATCGTCGAAGTGCCCATGTGGGCGACCGACATGGCCGACGACCTCTCCCCGCACCCGGAGCCCGCTCCGGCACTGCGCGAGCTGGCCGGGCTGGTACGGGAGGGCGGACGGCAGGTGACCGCCGTCCTCGACAAGGCACGCGCCTTCCTCCCACCGGCCCCGCACAACCCGCCCCGACGCGTGCTGGAGTGGATGGCCGACGGCCTGTACGACCTGGTCGCCGACTCCTGGGAACCGCTGGCCCGGCAGGCGGCCGAGGCAGCCCACGCCGACGGTCCGCCGCCGTTGACGACAGCCCAGATCTGCGCCCTCGACATCGTGGCCCGCCGGCAGCCGCTGCGCGCCGCGGGTCTGCTGCTACGCCTGCTGAGGGCGGCGGACGACCCCGCCGCCCCCGGTCTGCACCGCGAGCTGGACGAACTCTTCACCGCATGGTGCAGGGACTTCGAGAAGGCCCTGCGGCTGCGCCGGGTGCCCGTGCACCATCAGGTGGAACACCAGGCACGCACGGTCATGGCAGCCGCGGAGACCGCACCGACCGCCCTCGGGTGAACACGGCGGAATGCGCTCCCGACGCCCCAGGTGACCGTTCCGGGACGTCCCGCCAGGTCGCACCGACCCGAGGAGACCTCACCCACAGCCCGATCAGAGCGGGTTGAGACGAGCCTTGAGCAGGCAGAACTCATTGCCCTCGGGGTCGGCCAGGACATGCCACTGCTCCTCCCCCGTCTGGCCGATGTCGGCGCGGCGCGCACCGAGCTTCAGAAGGCGCTCGAGCTCGGCGTCCTGATCGCGGTCGGTGGCGTTGACGTCGATGTGCAGCCGGGACTTCCCCTTCTCCGGCTCATCCCTGCGACTGAGGATGATCGTCGGCTGCGGACCACCGAACCCCTCGCGCGGCCCGATCTCCAACGTGCCGTCGTCCTCGCGATCGAGCACGACGAAGTCCAGGACCTCGCACCAGAACCGCGCCAGCACCTCAGGGTCGCGGCAACCGAGCACGAGCTCACTGATACGACATGCCATGACGAAACCTGCTCTCGGTGAAAACAACCCCGCGACGGTACCGGACGAGGCGAGCACGGGCGAAGCGATTTCAGGCCGCCCTGTCGGGGCAGCCGGGCAAGGCCGTCGGCCATGCCGCAGGCAGAAGAGCGCTGCCCCACCACCGCACGCGAAAGAGGCCGGCTCCCGGAAGAGCCGACCCCGTCTGACCTGCCTGTTCACCAGGGCGCCACCGTGGTGTTGTTCCGTGCGCTCACACGTTGAAGCGGAACTCCACCACGTCCCCGTCCTGCATGACGTAGTCCTTGCCCTCCATGCGGGCCTTGCCCTTGGCTCGGGCATCGGCCACCGAGCCGGTCGCCACCAGGTCGTCGAAGGAGATGACCTCGGCCTTGATGAAGCCCTTCTGGAAGTCGGTGTGGATCACGCCGGCCGCCTCGGGGGCCGTGGCGCCCTTCTTGATCGTCCAGGCGCGGGACTCCTTGGGGCCGGCCGTGAGGTAGGTCTGCAGGCCGAGGGTGTTGAAGCCGACGCGGGCCAGGGTGGCGAGGCCGGGCTCGTGCTGGCCGACGGACTCCAGCAGCTCCAGCGCCTCCTCCTCGTCCAGCTCGGCGAGGTCCGCCTCCAGCTTGGCGTTGAGGAAGATCGCCTCGGCGGGGGCGACCAGGGCGCGCTGCTCGTTCTTGAAGTCCTCGTCGATCAGTTCGTCCTCGTCGACGTTGAAGACGTAGAGGAAGGGCTTGGTGGTGAGCAGGTGCAGGTCGTGGAGGAGCTCGGCGCGTTCCGAACCCTGGACGATGCCGTGCGCGAAGAGCGTGTCGCCCTTCTCCAGGATCTCCTTGGCCTCCTCGACCGCCTTGACCTTGGGAGCCACGTCCTTCTTGATCCGCGACTCCTTCTGGAGACGGGGCAGGACCTTCTCGATCGTCTGGAGGTCGGCGAGGATCAGCTCGGTGTTGATCGTCTCGATGTCGTCCTTGGGCGAGACCTTGCCGTCGACATGTACGACGTTCTCGTCCTTGAAGGCACGGATGACCTGGCAGATCGCGTCGGACTCCCGGATGTTCGCGAGGAACTTGTTGCCGAGGCCCTCGCCCTCGGAGGCGCCGCGCACGATACCGGCGATGTCGACGAAGTCGACCGTGGCCGGAAGGATGCGCTCCGAGCCGAAGATCGAGGCCAGTTTGGCCAGGCGGCCGTCGGGCACGCCGACCACGCCGACGTTGGGCTCGATCGTGGCGAACGGGTAGTTGGCCGCCAGCACGTCGTTCTTGGTCAGGGCGTTGAACAGGGTCGACTTGCCGACATTGGGCAGGCCGACGATTCCGATCGTGAGCGACACGTTGCGACTTCCCGTAGATGAGTGGGCCAGGGGCTGCCAGGGGCCAGAGACCGACACTGGCCGATCCACCAGTTTACGGCGTCCGCGCCGGGCGGCTCGCGGGAGCTTCGAACGCCCGACCAAGCTCTTCCCACCGGCGTGTCTGATGGGCTATTCGGCACATAAACAGACCTAAGTTGGTCCAGTGGAGCAACACGGAAGGCGACCCTCGAACGACGGACCGCGACGCGGCACGCCGCAGCAGCCCGCGCACCTTCCACCGCAGTCCCGGCGCGGGCCCGGCGGCGAGC